>NZ_CBDTNW010000197.1:0-3011 GCF_965361815.1 Rubneribacter sp. | reverse complement strand
TTTCTTGCTCTGTCGGGTGTATTGCTCCCGGGTCCCTCTCCTCATACCGCTGTTCCCCGACCATGCGAAAAGCCCGCCTTCTCCGCCCTCTACCGAAACTCCATCCGATACGAAAGCTCGACGCGCTCACCCGGCTCCAGCACGCGCACGCCGGGCTTTTCCGCCAGCTCTCGCGGGGAGAAATACGCGTCGGGCAGCGCCGACCACGGCTCGATGCACAGGTAGCGGGCGTCTCCCTGCCCCGTCTTCGTCCAAATGCCCAGGTAGGGAAAGTCCGGAAACTCCACCCGCACCTCGCAGGGGTTCGTCGCGCTTGCCAGCGCAACCGCGCTGTTGGGGACGTTTTCCAGCACGATGGTGTCGATGCCCAGCTCCTCGGGCGTTTTCGTCAAGCAGCCGTCCTCAAGCGGCACGGCGGTCTTCGGCAGCGTGAGGATGCCCGCCTCGTCCATGCCGAACATCTCAAGGCCCTTTACGCCTACGCCTTCGAAGCGCACGAAGTAATCGGCCATGCGCTCGTTCGGCAAAAGCAGCGTCGCGTACGCCTCGTGACCGCCCAATTCGAAGGGCATGGGCGCGCCACCCAGGTTCTCGACCTCGTGGGTCTTCACAAGGGTCGGGCCTTCCAGCGCGAAACGGACGGTCAGGCGGAAGTCGAACGGGTACACGGCCCTCGTCCGTTCGTCGGAGACCGTCGCGAAGCGCGCCTCGGTGTCCGACACCTGCTCGACGTCGAACGCCCGGTCGCGGCAAAACCCGTGCGTCGGCGCGTCGATGCGCTTTCCATCGAGCGCGTACCATCCGTCGCGCAGCCGTCCGATCAGCGGGAACAGAAGCGGTGCCCGCCGTCCCCACACCGCAGGGTCGCCGCACCACATGCGCTCCACTCCGCCGTGCACCACGCTTCGCAGCTCCGCGCCCGCGCTCGACACGCGCACGAACAGCTCGTCGTTTCGCAGTGAGATCATCATCGTCGGTCCTTTCCGGACGGGGAGCCGAGCCGCTTCGCGGCAGACGAGAACACCTTGCCCTTGTCCCGTGCGCCGATGGCGACGACTTCGACTATCTCAACCTCTTCGCCAACGATGCGGTACACAACTCTGATGCCAGCCTCGCGATATTTGAGCTCCTTGCATCCCGCAAGCTCGCCATGGAGGGGCTTTCCCAATTCGTCGGCCCGCACCCGCAGTTTCGCCAACCCGATATCCACAAGTCGCCTCACCGATCCGTCAAGGGACCGGTACTCTTTTTCAACATCGCGGTTGAAGAACCTCAGGGCAAAGCGCCCCGTCATTGAAAGAGCTCCTCATCGGAGATGGCTTCGGGGTCGAGTTGAAGCCATGCGGCGTAGCTCTCCTCCCCCATCGCCTCCTCAAGGCTGACGCTTCGCCGATCGGCATCGGCGTCTCCCTCGCGCAAGCGCTGGGCGACGCTCGCGTAGAACCGTTGCTCGCGCAGCGCTTCAAGCTCCACGGCCATGCTCTCGAACATCTCGTAATCGACGATGACCGTGTCGATGGTGTTTCGATCGGATACGTATAAAGGCTCCTTGCGGGCTCGCTTGCGCATCTCCCCGAAATTCTTCCCCGCCTGCGACGAGCTTACGATCTGATCGCGTCCGAAGACGAGCCTTCCATTCACGACCGCATCCATAGCGCATCTCGCTTTCTTTTCGCATGCAAAAAATCCATCCGTATTTTAGCACGGATGGATTTACGAGTTTACTCACGGACGAAAGCCTTTCGCCTTCGAACGCGACATCCCTACCCCCGCTCGGCGATGTCGCCGGCGCGGTAGGCGGCCAAAAGATCCTCCAAGTCCGCTATCTGGCGCTTGAGTTCGGCACCGGTGTCGGTGTCGGCCACGAGGGTGCGCCTCTCCACGCGCTCCACCACGCGCCGCGACGAGTGGATGTCCAGCTCGCGCTCCACGGCCGCGCGGGCGGACTCCAAAGGCTCGTGGGCTGCCAGCACAAAACCGTAGGAGTTGGAGATGAGCGTGTAGCCCGCGATGCCGGTGGTGGGCTGATAGGCCCGCGAGAAACCGCCGTCGATGGTGAGCACGTGCCCGCCGCACTTCACCGGGTCCTCGCCGTCTTTCACCTTCACCGGCACGTGCCCGCACACGATGCGCGACGTCTCGAAATCAAGTCCGAAGTCCTCGAAGACGCCGCGCATCACGCGCTCGTCGTCCAAATACGTGTAGAAGGGGTTCTTGACCTCCTTGCGCGCCTCTTTCTCGGCGATGAGGTAAAGCTCGAACGTGGCCATCTTGCTCTTCGCGAACAAAGGCGAGCCCTCCCCCAGCCACATGTACCACATGAGGTCGCGTCCGCGCTTTCGCTCCTCGGGGTCGGGCGAGTTGAACGCGGCGCGCACCCATCGCTCCATGACGTCGTAGAGCGCGCGGCCCTTGCACCTCTCGCCGAACACGTCCACCTCTTTGAGCGAGCCGTCGTCGTTGAGCGGCACGCACGCGTGGAACAGCAGGTTGCTGTTGTGGACCTTGTAGAGGCTTCCCGCCTCCAGGAAGAAGCGCATGTGGCGCTGCAGCTTCTCGCAGCCCGTGAACGCCTGCTCGAGCCGGCACATGACCTCCTCTTCCTCGGGGGTGAGGCGGTAGGGGTCGGCCGGGTCCACCGTGGGAAACACCGTGTCGGTGAGCGCGTACTCCACTCCGTCCACCACCACGGTGCCGCGCGCAAAGTCAATCTTGTCCAAAAGCTTGCGGCTCTCCAGACCAAAACCCGGGTTCTCGTCGATAAGCTGCGCCTCCACCTTGAACTGGATGATGGCCATGGCCTTTTGGATCTTCACGTTCAGTTCCAGCTCCTGCGGCGGCAAATCGGGGCTGCCCTTGAGGCCGAACGCCACGCAGGGGTCGTCTGCGTACGCCTCGCGCGCGAACGACGCAAGCGGCAAGACGTTGATGCCGTAGGCGTCCTCCAAGATGGACAGGTTGCCGTAGCGCGCGCAGTTGCGCACGACGTGCGCGATGCAGCCGCGCTGCCC
>NZ_CBDTNW010000196.1:0-31085 GCF_965361815.1 Rubneribacter sp. | reverse complement strand
GGCTATCTGGGGTGATGGAACGGTGGGGGTGGGTGCTTTCCGTTTGTGCCCAGGGAGATGGCTTCTGCTTCGCTCCCCGTGGGCGGCCCGCCCACACGACCACGTCACGAAGGACAGCACGAACCATGCAGGACACCGACATGCGCGAGAAGCTGGTCAAGATCATCGAAGCCTACGAGGAGCTGCAGGCCAAGATGGGCGATCCGGCCGTCCTCGCCGACCAGAAAGAATACAACCGCCTGGCCAAGGAGTACGCCGACCAGGGGCCGCTTGCCAAGAGGGCCCGCGAGTACGTGCAGGCGGCCGACGACCTGGCCGCGGCCAAGGAGATGCTCGACGATCCCGATATGAAGGAGTTCGCCCAAGAGGAGATCGCGGGCATAGAGGAGCGCCTGCCGCAGCTGGAGGAGGACATCAAGTTCATGCTCATTCCGGCCGATCCGGCCGACGAGAAGGACATCATCGTGGAGATCCGTGCGGCCGCCGGCGGCGATGAGGCGGCCATTTTCGCGGGCGACCTGTACAAGATGTACGAGCGATTCGCCTCCGCCCAGGGCTGGAGGACCGAGACGATGGACGTGTCGCCCTCCGAGGCGGGCGGCTACAAGGAGATCCAGTTCAAGGTGAAGGGCGATCATGTGTACTCGGTCATGAAGTTCGAAAGCGGCGTGCACCGCGTTCAGCGCGTGCCCAAGACCGAGAGCCAGGGCCGCATCCACACCTCCACGGCCACGGTGGCGGTGCTGCCCGAGGCCGACGAGGTGGAGGTGGAGATCAACGAAAGCGACCTGCGCATCGACGTGTATCGCGCCGGCGGCCCGGGTGGGCAGTGCGTGAACACCACCGACTCGGCCGTGCGCATCACGCACCTGCCCACGGGGCTGGTGGTGCAGTCGCAGGACCAGAAGTCGCAGCTGCAGAACAAGATAGCGGCCATGGCCGTTCTGCGCGCGCGCCTCTACGAGAAGATGCTCGCCGAGCAGCAGGCCGCCGAGGGCGCCGAGCGCCTGGCGCAGATCGGGTCGGGCGACCGCTCGGAGAAGATCCGCACCTACAACGGGCCGCAGGACCGCGTGACCGACCATCGCATCGGATTCAACGCCACCTACAACGGCGTGCTTCTGGGCGACAACCTGGGGGACGTGATCACCGCGCTGCAGGCCGCCGACCGAGCCGCCAAGCTGGAAGCGGCGGTGTAGCGGGCTTCGCAGGCCGTCCGGTCTGCGAAACCCGCTCGATTCTGCGGGCGCCGGGGACGCGCCTTCGCGTGACCCCGGGCCTCGCGCGCATCGAAGCACGCGTCGCTTTCGGGGTCCCGCTCGCTCGGCATGCCCCGGCGTCTTTTGCCTGTTTGCCGCGCCAATCCATGGCGGCGCTGCGCCAACCTGCGGCTTTGCCGATTTGCGATTTTGCCAACCTGTGACGTTATCGACCTGCGAGGTTCGAATCCATGGCTGAAAACGACATCTGGACCATCAGGACCGCCTTGGAGTGGACGGTCGGCTATCTTGGGCGCAAGGGGGACGAAAGCCCCCGGCTTTCGGCCGAATGGCTGCTGTCGGAGGCGTGCGGGCTTTCGCGCATAGGGCTGTACGCGGATTTCGACCGTCCGCTGTCGATGGGCGAGCGCGACGCCCTGCGCGGCTTCGTGACGCGTCGCGGCAGAGGGGAGCCTTTGCAGTACATCACCGGCGAGGTGGGCTTTCGGCACATCGTGGTGAAGGTGCGCCCCGGCGTGCTCATTCCCCGTCCCGAAACC
This sequence comes from Rubneribacter sp., assembly GCF_965361815.1. Lineage (NCBI taxonomy): Bacteria > Bacillati > Actinomycetota > Coriobacteriia > Eggerthellales > Eggerthellaceae > Rubneribacter > Rubneribacter sp. The sequence goes on along the minus strand of NZ_CBDTNW010000196.1, from coordinate 29,326 downwards.
GAGGTGCTGGTGAGCGAGGCGCTGGCCCTGCTGCCCGCCCCGCCTCGCCGCGTGGCCGCCGATTCGATGCCCGACGATCCCTCACCGGTTGCGGACGGGGCGAGGGAGGAGGGCGCTCCGGAGGAGCCGGAAGGCGGCGCTCGGGGCGCCTTCGGCGCGAAGCCCGCTTCCGGACCGGCCGAGGGCGGCGAGGCGCCTGCGGACGAGGGGTCGCCTGCGAAAAGCGAGGCGCCCGCCCTCCTCGTGGCCGACATCTGCACGGGCTCTGGATGCATCGCCTGCTCCCTGGCCAGCGAGCATCCCCTTGCGCGCGTGGTGGCCACCGACGTGGCGCCCGAGGCCGTGGCGCTCGCGCGCGAGAACGCGGCGGCGCTCGGGTTGGACGAACGCGTTTGCGTGGTGGAGTGCGACCTGGGCGAGGGCGTGGACCCGGCGCTGATGGGCCGGCTCGACCTCGTGGTGTCGAATCCGCCCTACGTGCCCTCCTCCGTGCTGGCCGACATCCCGCGCGAGGTGACGGACTTCGAGCCCGCGCTCGCCCTCGACGGCGGTGCGGACGGCCTGGACGTGCTTCGCCGCCTGCTGCCGTGGTGCGCTTGCGCGCTCAAACCGGGCGGCGGCGCGGCCTTCGAGTTGCACGAGACGTGCTTGGACGAGGCTGCGCGCCTGGCCGAGGAAGCCGGCTTCGAGGGGGCGCGTGTCGTTTGCGACCTGGCTGGCCGTCCCCGTGTGCTCGTGATTCGCAAGCCGGTCGGGTGATCCTGCCCGCGTGGAGCGCCTTCGGCGAAGGCTCGCTCGGCCCGCATGCCGGCCCCCGCCTCCCTTCGCTGCGCTATACTGGTTGCCATGAAGCTCGCATCGGTCATCCTCGACATACCCACCCAGGCGCTCGACGCGCCGTACACCTATGCCGTGCCGCCGGATGGCGGCGAGGGCGACCTGCCCATAGAGGTGGGCTGCGCGGCGCTCGTGCCGTTCGGGGCGCGACGGGCGGTGGGATTCGTGATCGGCATCGAAGAGCGCGCCGAGGGCGACTGGCCAGACGGCCTTGATCCCGCCAAGCTCAAGGGCATCGTGCGCGCGGTGAGCCGCCCGTACTTCGACGAGGAGGGCGCGGCGTGCGCGCGGTGGCTCTCGGAGCGCTACGTGGCGCCGCTTTCCTCGTGCGTGCGCCTGTTCACGCCGCCGGGCGGCGTGCCGCGCATGGTGCGCTCGCGCGAGGGCTACTGGCGTCTGGAGGAGCCGGCCGTGGGGGAGGTGGACGACCGCTGGGTGGTGCCCGGCCCGGCGTTTACGGAGTTCGAGCCGCGCAGGAACGCGGTCAAGCAGGCGTCCATCGTGGAAGCTTTGCGCGCGGGCGAGCTGCGCGTGGCGGAGCTGGCAGCCGAGTTCGGCGCGGTGTCGGGCGCGGTGAGCGCGCTTGAGAAGAAGGGCGTCGTGCGCGTGGAGCATCGCCGCCGCCTGCGCGGCGTGCCCGGAGGCGGGCACGCGCGTCCCGAGGGCGGCGGGTTCTCGCCCAGCTCCAAGCCTCCGCTCACGGCGGGCCAGGCCGCCGCCCTTGCAGCCATCGACGCGGCGCGGGAGCGTGGTGCGGGCGAGGTCGTGGTGGTGGACGGCGTCACGGGATCGGGCAAGACCGAGGTGTACCTCCAGGCCATCGAGGCGGCGCTGGCCGCCGGGCGCACGGCATGCGTGCTCGTGCCCGAGATCTCGCTCACGCCGCAGACCGTGGGACGCTTCCGCGGGCGCTTCGGGAACACGGTGGCCGTCATGCACTCGCGCATGAGCCAGGGCGAGCGCTACGACCAGTGGGACTTCATCCGCAGCGGCCAGGCGCGCGTTGTCGTCGGCGCCCGCAGCGCGCTGTTCACCCCGCTTGCCAACGTGGGGCTCATCGTCATCGACGAGGAGCACGAAGGCTCCTACAAGCAGGACAGCGCCCCGCGCTACCGCGCCCGCGACGTGGCCGTGTGGATGGCGCGGCGCGCGGGCGCGGCGGTGGTGCTGGGCAGCGCGACGCCCTCCATCGAGACGCTGCACGCCTGCGCGAAGGACGCCGCATGGCATCGGGTGGAGCTTCCCGAGCGCGCCAACGGCCGGCCGCTTCCCGAGGTGCGCGTCGTCGACATGGCCAAGGAGTTCTCCGGCGGGTCGCGCTCCATGTTCTCCGGCGCGCTCTCCCGGGCGCTTGCCGAGGAGCTTGCGGCCGGGCGCAAGGCGGTGCTTCTGCTCAACCAGCGCGGGTTCGCGAAGTTCCTTTTGTGCCGGGAGTGCGGGTTCGTGCCCGAGTGCCCGTCGTGCTCCACCTCGCTCACGTTCCACGAGCGCGGCAACTTCCTCATCTGCCACCACTGCGGGCACCGCGTGGGCGCGCCGCCCGTGTGCCCGGAGTGCGGCAGCCCCTACCTGAAACGGTTCGGCGCGGGCACCCAGCGCGTGGAAGCCGATCTTCGCGTGCTTTTGGATGAGGCGCCCGGCGTGGGGCCGGGGGTGCCCATCGTGCGCATGGACGCCGACACCACGTCCGGAAAGGGCGCCCACCAGCGGCTTTTGGAGGAGTTCGCAGCGTGCGGGGCGGCGGTGCTGCTCGGCACGCAGATGATAGCGAAGGGCCTGGACTTCGAGGACGTCACGCTTGTGGGCGTCATCAACGCCGACACCATGCTGAAGCTGCCCGACTATCGCGCCGCCGAGCGCACGTTCGCGCTTGTGGAGCAGGTGGCGGGCCGTGCGGGCCGCGCCGAGCTTCCGGGGCGCGTGCTCGTGCAGACCTACGAGGCCGCCTCCGCGCCCATCCGCGCCGCCGCGGCCCACGACCGGGCGCTCTTCCTGCGCGACGAGCTGCCCAAACGCCGCCTTCTGGGCTATCCGCCCTATGTGCGCATGGCCAACGTCCTTCTGTGGGGCAAGGACGAGCCTGCGGTGCGCCGCGCGGCCGGCGAGATGCAGCAGGAGCTTGCGCGCGTCGTGCGCGACTTCGGCGGCGAGGGATGGACGGTGCTGCCCGCCGTGCCGTGCGTGCTCGCGAAGCTGCGCGGCACGTACCGTTGGCACGTGGTGGTGAAGTGCCCGGCCGACGCCGACCTCTCCCGCGCGCTTGTGCCGCTGTTCCGCCACCGCAAACCGGACAAGCTGGTCAACGTTGCCGTGGACGTGGACCCCGACGATTTGCTGTAGGACGCCGGGCGCGCGATGCGGGCGCATTTCGTGAAGGATCGGCGCGCCGGGCGCAGTGCTGGGCGTTGCCGCATGCGCCGCCGTGCCCGGCTTGGCTGCGCCGGGCCGCCGCGATCACCCGATGCCGCAGACCAGCGACACAATAGGCATGGTGGCCACCGAGACGAGCGTGGTGAGGGCCACCGCTCGCGTGATGAGCAGGTAACGGTCTTTGTTGTACAGCAAAGCCAGCATGGCGGCCATGCTCACCGTAGGCGCCGAGAGGTTCACCATGCAGGTGATGAGCAGGTATTCGTTTCCTATGACCTGCTTGAGCGCCAGCATGGCGACGATGGGGATGATGAGCATTTTGAGCAAGATGAACAGGTTGAGCCGCACATCGCAGAACAGCTCGCGGGGCTTGATGTCGGCGAACGAGGCGCCGATGAGGATCATGGCGAGCGGTGCGGACAGGTCGCCCACCATCGAGACGGGTTCGGCCAGAACGTAGGGCAGTTCGACTCCTCCCAGGTACAGTGCGAGCGCGATCACGCACGCTGCCATGCCCGGGTTCGCCAGTTGGCGCGCGAACGCGGCGGCCTTTCGCGCAAAGCCCTGCTGCGGCGCAGGCGCGCCGTCTGCTCTTTTCGAGATGACGGCGATGGCGTAGGAGTACAGGAAAAAGCCCGCAGGTATGAGGAAGAGCACCATGTAGAAGGCCGCGTCGGGGCCGTAGGCGTTCGAAATGAGGGGCAGGCCGATGAACGATACGTTGGTCTCCACGAACATGAGGTTCACCGCACCGTGCTCGGCTTTCGGGTAGTGCAGCAGGAGGGGTAGAAGCGATCCGATGAGCGCCATGAACGCGAGCATGGCTACGAACACGCCGAAGCAGAAGGCGAGGTCGAGCGGAGGGATGCGCTCGGTCGCGCTCGCGGCGCCGGATATGACAAGCGCCGGGCACGCCACGTTCATGACCAGCGACGAGAGCTCGCGTTGGTTGTCCTCGGTGACGATGCGCGCCCTGCGCAGGACGACCCCGAGGACCATCATGACGAAGAACACGATCATCTGCTGCAAGACCACCATCGCAAGCTCCCTCCCTGCGCTTTGCGCGATCCGGACCGCGCAAAGACCATTCTAGCGCAGGTTCGGAGGGGGAGGGCCGATTGCGGGTCCGCTTTGGGCGAGGGACCCCGATGCTGCCAGCAGGCGCGGAGTCCGGCGCTGCCAGCGGGTGACACCGATGGCGGGCCGGAGGCTGCGGCCCGCAGCCTCCGTGGGCGGGGGCAGGAGACATGCGGAAGGCTTGCAGGCGTGATCGGCTGCAAGCTTGGCTTCTCGCGCCCCGATTTTATGGTATAGTGTTCTGCTGTATCTTTGCGCCCGTTGCGTGCCTCGCGCATGCTCGTGCGCCCGTCCTGTCGGAAAGGAAGACCACGTGGTCCGAGCCCCGAAGAAACAAGCGAACGATCAAGCGAACGCCCCGATTGAATCCGAGGAGATGCTGGAAGACGACGCGATGGACGCCGAGCCCGACGTGGGCGCGTCCGACACGCTGGACGACGACAAGCTGGACGGCGCCCTGTCAGACGATGGCTCCGAAGGGGAGGACCTTCTCGAAGGCATTCCCGAGGAGGAGCTCAAGGCTGCCAGCGACGTGCAGCTTCCCAAGGTGGGAGGCAAAAGCGCCCGCGTTCGGTCGTCGCTTCGCAAGCGCAGCGCCGACGCTGGCGTGACCATGCTCACGGGCGACCCGGTGCGCATGTACCTCAAAGAGATCGGCAAAGTGCCCCTGCTCACGGCCGCCGAGGAGATAGACCTGGCCATGAAGATAGAGGCCGGCGTGGCCGCCATGGAGGAATTGGACAAGGCCGAGGACGAGGGCATAGAGCTTGAGCGCCGCGAGAAGCGCCGCCTCTCGCGCATCGAGCAGGTGGGCTTGGACGCCAAGCAGCAGCTCATCGAGGCGAACCTGCGCCTGGTGGTGTCCATAGCCAAGCGCTACGTGGGCCGCGGCATGCTCTTCCTCGACCTCATCCAGGAGGGCAACCTGGGACTTATCCGCGCGGTGGAGAAGTTCGACTACACGAAGGGCTTCAAGTTCTCCACGTACGCCACCTGGTGGATCCGCCAGGCCATCACGCGTGCCATCGCCGATCAGGCCCGCACCATCCGCATCCCCGTGCACATGGTGGAGACCATCAACAAGCTCGTGCGCATCCAGCGACAGCTTCTGCAGGAGCTGGGCCGCGAGCCAACGCCGGAGGAGATCGGCAAGGAGATGGGCTTGCCGCCGGAGCGCGTGCGCGAGATCCAGAAGATCAGCCAGGAGCCGGTGTCGCTTGAGACGCCCATCGGCGAGGAGGAGGACTCCCAGCTGGGCGACTTCATCGAGGACGACGCCGCCGTGGTGCCGCCCGACGCCGCCTCGTTCAGCATGCTGCAGGAGCAGCTGAGCAAGGTGCTCGACGGCTTGGCCGAGCGCGAGCGCAAGGTGATCAGCCTGCGCTTCGGCCTGGAAGACGGCCATCCGCGCACGCTCGAGGAGGTGGGGCGCGAGTTCGGCGTCACGCGCGAGAGGATCCGCCAGATCGAGAGCAAGACGCTCGCGAAGCTGCGGCATCCGTCCCGGTCCTCGAAGTTGAAGGACTATCTGGAAGACTGACGGGTTCGCCGGCCTTAGGGCCGGCGAACTTGCGTGAAGGGCCCTTTTATGGAAAACGAGAACCATGAACTGTTCGCAAGCTGCCTGGCCGGCCTTGAGCGGCCGCTGGCCGACGAGCTGAGGCGGCTTGGCTGCGCGCGAATCCGCCCGCTGGCCGGAGGCGTGTCCTTTTCCTGCGACGTCCGCAGGGCCCTCTCGGCGTGCCTGTGGTCGCGGCTGGCGTCGCGCATCACGTTGGTGGTGGGGCGCGTGAACGCCGCCGACGCCCCCCTTTTGTACGAGGGCGTGCGCCGCCTTTCTTGGGAGGAGGTGGTGGCTCGAGGGGCGAGCATCGCCGTGCAGGCCCATGGCACGAACGCGGAGCTGCGCAACACCCGCTTTACGGCCCTCAAGGTGAAAGACGCCGTGTGCGACCGGCTGCGCGAGGCGCGCGGAAGCCGTCCGGACGTGAACGCCGCTGCGGCAGACGCCGCCATCGACGTGCGCGTGCGCGACGGGCGCGCCACGGTGTCGCTCGACTTGTCGGGCGCGTCGCTGTACCGGCGCAGCTACCTGGACGAGGAGGACGGGCCGGACGCGGCGCTGGAATGCGGCCGGGCGGCGGGCCTGCTCGCCTTGGCGGGATGGGAGCGCATGGCGCGCGAGGGCGCGGCGTTCGTTGATCCGGCTTGCGGCGACGGGGCTTTGGCGATGGAGGCCGCCTTGGTGGCGTGCGACTTAGCTCCCGGCTTGGCGCGCGATGCGTGGGGCTTTGCGGGTTGGGCATGCGCGGACAAAGCGGCGTGGGAGGAGCTTCTGGCCGACGCGGATGCGCGGTTCGAGCGCGGCCTTGCGGACGCGACGGCGCCCGGAACGCTCGACGGCCCCTCGTCGGCGCCTCCCGATCCGGCTTACACGCGCTTCGGCGGGGCCTGCACCTCTTCCCCGGCCGTCGCCCGTGCCCGCGCCCGTGCCCGCCGCGCGGGGCTGCGGCAGGCCTTAAGCTTCGAGTTCGTTGACGCTCGGGAAATGGAGAGTCTGGTGGGGCGCTTGCGCGCGGCGAAAGGCGCGCCCACGCCCGAGGGAGGCGCGCGGGCGTGCCTGGTGGCGAGCGTCGAGGACCCCGACGCGCCTGCCGCCTCCGACGCTCGCGCGTTGGAACGGGCCGCCTCGTTTTCAGCCGCTGCGCGCGCCGCGTCGGGCGGTTCGCGGTTCGCGCTCGTCGGTTTCAAGGGCATGGAGGCGCGCTTCGGATGCGAGCCCGTCGTTCGCGCGCAGCTGGGCCGGGACCGGGTGGCGGCGGACGTTCTCGTGTTCGACCGGCCGCCCCGCCAAGCTGCGACGGTTATGGTGCCGGATACGGCGGGGGGCGCGCAGCGACGCGTGGAGGTGTTGGAGCCCAATTCGGAGCAGTTCGCCGCGCGGCTGCGCAAAAACGCCAAGGAACGGCGCAAATGGGCGAGCCGCGAAGGCGTTGGGTGCTACCGGGTCTACGACGCCGACCTGCCCGACTACGCCGTGGCCATAGACGTGTACACGGGGGCGGGGCAGGCTGCCGGCAACGTTTACCTGCACATCGCCGAGTACGCCCCGCCTGCGAGCATCGATGCCGGCAAGGCGCGTCGCCGCTTCGACGACGTGCTCGTGCTCGCGCCCGCGGTCATGGGGGTGCGTCCCGACCACGTGTTCTCGAAGGTGCGCGAGCGCGACCGGGGCGGAAGCCAGTATCGCGATGCGGGAAGGAGGCCCTACGTCACGCACGTCGAGGAAGACGGGCTGCTGTTCGAGGTGGACCTTTCGGGACGCCTTGACACCGGGCTGTTCCTGGACCATCGCGTCACGCGCGAGCTTGTGGGATCCCTGGCCGCCGGCAAGAGCTTTTTGAACCTGTTCGGCTACACGGGGACCGCGACGGTGCATGCGGCTGCCGGCGGGGCGGCGCAGACCGTGACGGTGGACCTTTCCCAGACCTATCTGGACTGGGCGGCCCGCAACATGGGGCAAAACGGGTTCGACGGGGCCGAGCACTCCTACGCCCGCGGCGACGTCATGCGCTGGATCACGGAGGCGCGCCGAGCCGGTCGCCGCTTCGACCTGGTGTTCGTTGATCCGCCCACGTTCTCCAACTCCAAAGCCATGGGGCGGCGCACCTGGGACGTGCAGCGCGACCACGTGGAGCTGCTCATAGGCGTGACGCGCCTTCTTGCCGACGGAGGGCAGGCGGTGTTCTCGTGCAACCTGCGTTCGTTCAAGCCCGATAAGGAGGCGCTCGCCAAGTACGGCGTGACGTTGGAGGACATCACCGCGCAGACCATCCCGCACGATTTCGCGCGCACGCCGCGCATCCACAAATGCTACCTGGTGAGAAGGGCTTGACGGGGCGTGCGCGTGGTTTCTAGCGGAATTTGGAGAGTTCGCTTATGATGGACGCGGACATGGGCGCGTTTTCAAGGCGCGAGAGGAAGGAAGGGGAAGGATGGCTTCCATCATTGCGGATGCCGCTAACACGGTGATCGTTTCCGTTGTTCTCGTTGTGGCGGGGGCGTTTCTGTTCCGGGGCGACGAAAGGTGCTTCCGCTTCGTTCCCGGTGGCAGGAGGTTCCTCGACGGCGGTCCCGACGAGGGCGCGCGCCGGAAGGCCGTGCGTTGGGCGGCGCTTGCTCTGTGGTCCGCGGCCGCCCTGATGGTATCCGCCTTCGCGATGTCGATGGCGTCGGACGGGCCCGTGCGCAGGGCGCTCCTCGCGCTTGCCGTCGTGTTCCTTATAGGGTTTATAGCCTTCGCCGCGCTGCAGGCGAAGGAGTGCAAGTCCATGCTCGGCTGAAGGCCGGGCCAGCGGAGGAAGCGGGGCCGGGTTGCCCGGCAGGCGATGGCGCGCCGGGTTGGCGGGCGCTCCTGTGGAGCCTCCTGTGGAGCCGACGTGAAGCTGTGGCAAATTGCCTCTTGCGCGAAGCGTCGGGTACCGCTAGAATGTTCAAACGTTGCAAGCGCAACGAACCGGTCGCTTGGCTCAGCGGGAGAGCATCGCCTTCACACGGCGGGGGTCACAGGTTCAAATCCTGTAGCGACCACCACGAACTCGAAAGCCCCCGGAGATCGGGGGCTTTTTTCAAGGGCCTATAGCTCAATGGCGGAGCAGGGGACTCATAATCCCTTGGTTGCAGGTTCGAGTCCTGCTGGGCCCACCAAAAACCTCAACGGCCGCATCCCCTCGGGGTGCGGCCGTTTCGCGTCTTCGCGGTCACGCTTGCAGGGTGAAGCGCCAGGAGCAGTTGCAGGTGGCGTCCGTCACCTCGGGAAAGCAGCTCAAGCACTCGCATCGTATGCGCTCGTCGATGCCGCGCGCGAACTCGCGATGCTCCACGATGCCGACGCGTTTGCACGGGTGGAATCCCATGCCCTTGCGCTCGCGCGCGTTCTGCACGCGGCAGTCTGTGATGCGGTAGACAAGCGCACCGTCCTCGTCGAAGAAAAGCTCGTCGGCGTTGGCTGCCGACTGGCAGCGCAAGGGCAGCGCGCGGGCAAGGCCCTCGAGTCCCGGACGCTCTTCCAGACCGAGGAAGCTTTTGATGCGCCGCGCCTCGCTTTTGCTGAAGCGCCGCCACGCCTCCCCGTCGTGGTGCATGGCGGCGTCCATGCCGTCGTCTTGCTCAAGCGATTGAAACCAGGTGCCGTCGAGGGTGATGAGGTTTTTGGCGTAGATGACGAGCAGCTCCTGCAGATCGTCGCGGGAAAGCGCGCGCAAGGCGTCGTTCATGTCCGTCCTTTCGTCTAAGGCGCGCTGTCCGCCGGGCCCTCCGGCGGTTGGCGGGCGGCCCGGCAGGCAACGTGAATGGTCCGTGAATGGTCCTTGCCAGTATAGCCCTTGCGGACGCCCCCGCGCACCGTCCAAAACCGCTATACTGTTGCGTTGCCGACCGATCGCGCACGACCAAGGATGGAGAGTTTTCCATGAGCACCGACAGCTTTGAAGCCAGCAAGAAGCGCAGCGACGAGATTCGCGCCGACCTTTCCGTCCACCCCGAGAACTACACCATGCTCACGGGCGACCGCCCGACGGGCCGTTTGCACCTGGGCCACTACTTCGGCACCATCCGCGAGCGCGTCGCGCTGCAGGATGCGGGCGTTGCCTCGCGCATCATCATCGCGGATTACCAGGTGATCACCGACCGCGACACCACCGAGCACATCCAGGACAACGTGTACAACATGGTGGTGGACTACCTGGCCTGCGGCATCGATCCCGAGAGGACCGTCATCTTCACGCATTCGGCCGTGCCGGCCTTGAACCAGCTCATGCTGCCGTTTTTGTCGCTCGTCACCGAGTCCGAGCTTCTGCGCAACCCCACGGTGAAGTCGGAGATGGACGCGTCGGGTCACGCGCTCACGGGGCTTCTGCTCACCTATCCCGTGCACCAGGCCTGCGACATCCTGTTCTGCAAGGGCAACATCGTGCCGGTGGGCAAAGACCAGCTGCCGCACATCGAGCAGACGCGCAACATCGCCCGCCGCTTCAACGAGCGCTACGGGCGCGTGTTCCCAGAGCCTGAGGGCCTGCTCAACGACGCCGTGGAGATACCCGGCCTCGACGGGCGCAAGATGTCGAAGAGCTACGGCAACGCCATCAGCCTGTCTTTGACCGAGGCGGAGACGGCCAAGCTCATCAAGAAGTCCAAGACCGACTCCGAGCGCCTCATCACCTTCGACAAGGAGAACCGCCCCGGCGTGTCGGCGCTTCTGACCACGGCGGCGCTGTGCACGGGCCGCGCGGAGGCCGACATCGCCGCCGAGATAGGCGATGCGGGCGCGGGCGCGCTCAAGAAGCACGTGACGGAAAGCGTCAACGGCTTTCTTGCGCCCATCCGCGAGCGCCGCGAGCGCCTTGCGCAGGACCGCGACTACATCTGGGACGTGCTGCATGAGGGGAACCGCCGCGCCAACGAGATGGCCGAGGCCACGCTTGGCGAGGTGCGCGAGGCCATGCGCATGGTGTACTAGAAAAAGCTGAAATTCGGCCTTGCGCATCGCCTCTGTTCCGGTATAATGCATTCCTGCGCGTGAAAGCGCAGCGTATTCCTCGGTAGCTCAACGGCAGAGCATCCGGCTGTTAACCGGAGGGTTGTAGGTTCGAATCCTACCCGAGGAGCCATAGAACATCAGATCAGTCTCCGTTTCCGGGGGCTGATTTTCATTTTGGGCTCCTCTTCGCGGTTTGGCTCGGCGTTTGGGGGTCTTGCCTTGCCGGCCTTGGCGCGCCGGGCAACGCAGCGGGGTTGAGGGTGGAAACGAAAGGGGGTCGCCATGCGCGATGTGACGTTGGGGAGCACGGGCATCACCGTGCCGCAGAACGGGTCCGGGGCGTTGCCGCTGCAGCGCGTCGGCGAGGACGAGGCCGTGGCGCTTCTGCGCGAGGCGTTCGCAGGGGGCATGCGCTACTTCGACACGGCGCGAGCCTACTCCAACAGCGAGCACCGCGTGGGGCTGGCTTTCGAGGGCATGCGCGAGGAGGTGGTCATCGCCACCAAAACCATGGGCCGCACCCCCGAGGCGTTCTGGGCCGACCTCGAGGAGTCGCTGGCCGAGCTTCGCACAGACTGCATCGACGTCCATCAGTTCCACTGCGTCGACCAGGTTTACGCGCCCGGCGACGGCACGGGCATGTACGAGTGCATGCTGGAGGCGAAGGAGCAGGGCAAGATCCGCCACATCGGCGTGACGGCCCACAAGATAGAGGTGGCTTTCGACTGCGTGCGCAGCGGGCTGTACGAGGTGCTCCAGTTCCCGCTGAGCTATCTGTCGGGCGCCCGCGAAGAGGAGCTTGTCGAGGAGTGTCGCCGGGCGAACGTGGGATTCGTGGCCATGAAGGGGCTTGCGGGCGGCCTCATCACCGACAGCCGCGCGGCCATGGCGTTCATGGCCCAGTTCGACAACGTGCTGCCCATCTGGGGCATTCAGCGGAAAGACGAGCTTGCGGAATGGCTTTCGTACATGGGCGGCGCGCCTTCTATGGACGAGGGGCTGCGCGCGTTCGTCGAGCGCGAGCGCGCAGAGCTGGCGGGCGATTTCTGCCGCGGGTGCGGCTACTGCATGCCATGCCCGCAGGGCATCGTCATCAACCAGTGCGCGCGCATGGCGCTCATGCTGCGGCGCGCGCCTTCGGATGCCTGGCTTACCGAGCGGTGGCGGCGGGCCATGGAGGACACGGAGCGCTGCACTGAATGCCGCGCCTGCACGCAGAGGTGCCCCTACGGGCTGGACGTCCCCGCGCTGCTGAGGAAGAACCGCGAGGACTACCGGCGCGTCCTCGCCGCCGGGGGCGCGGCCTGACCGCGGACCGGCCCTGCGGCTGGGCGCGGGGCGCCGGGACGGGGAGGGGGTGGGCCTTGTCGGCCCTGCGGTTGGAAGGCCGGCGCCGGATCGGGCCTAGTCCTCACCTTGCAGCTTCCGCTCGGCCGAGCGGATGGCGTCCTCGTAGTTCTCTATCTTGTAGTTGAGGCGGTCGAGGCCCGCCTGCATCTCCTCGATGCGCGCCCGCGCCAAATCGCGCTGCTCCTCCAGGATGGCTTTGCGGGCCTCCAGCGTGGCGTCGCCTTCCTCGAGCAGCGACATGTACTCGATGAGGGCCTCGATGGACACGTGCGCCCCGCGCATGCACTTCACGAACTCCACGCGCGCGCAGTCCTGCTCGCTGTAGTCGCGCACGCCGCTTTCGTTGCGCGCGACGCCGGGCAGAAGGCCGATGCGCTCGTAGTAGCGCAGGGTGTCGGCCGAAAGCCCGTAGAGCTTGCTCACTTCCGCTATCTTCATGTGCGCCTCCTCGTTATCATGTGCGCATTGAACCACATGGAGTGCGCTCCAAGTCAAGCGGTTTTAGCGGGGGAGGGCGCACGGTTCAGGGTTCGGGCGCGGCGGGGCGTGCGCGGCCGGGGATCTTGGGGCTTAGCGTCGCGGCAAGGCTCGCGGCCTTCGGACGCGCACGCCGTGGGCGGTGTAGGTGCTCTGATGACGGCGCGCCGACTCTTCCGCAGGCGGGTTCTTCCGCTATCATAAGCAAATTGCGCGCGATACGGCGCGCACCACGCAGACACGCACGGACAAGCAGAAAGCGCGCACGCACCATGATCATGCAGCTCGAACATATCGCGAAGTCGTTCGGAGGGCGCCAGCTCTTTCACGACGTGACGTTTCGCCTGGAGGAGTACGATCGCCTGGCGCTCGTGGGCCCCAACGGCGCCGGCAAGACCACCATGCTCAACATCGTCTCCGGCAAGGAGGACGCCGACGAGGGCAGGGTGCTGTTCGCGAAGGGCGCGCGCGTGGGCTACCTGGAGCAGGAGGCCATCGAGATGGGGGAGCGGCCCATCTTCGAGGAGGTCATGTCCTCGCAGACAGAGGTGCTCGAAGCCGAGCGGCGCCTTTACGAGCTGGAGCAGGGGCTGGGCGAGAACCCCACCGAGCGGCAGCTGGCCGCGGCGGGGCGCGCCCGCGACGCCTACGAGGCGCTGGGCGGCTACACCATCGAAGCCAAGGTGCGCGGCGTCATGTTCGGCCTGGGTTTCAAGGAGGAGGATCTGCGCCGCCTGACCACCGAGTTCTCCGGCGGCTGGCAGATGCGCATCGCGCTGGCGAAGCTGCTCATCCGCAACCCCGAGGTGCTCCTGCTCGACGAGCCCACGAACCATCTGGACCTGGAGAGCGTGAAGTGGCTCGAGGGCTTTTTGCGCGGCTACGCGGGCACCGTGGTGGTGGTCAGCCACGACCGCGCGTTCATGGACAACATGGTGGACCGCGTGGCCGAGGTGGACAACGGGCAGGTGAACCTGTACAAGGGCAACTACTCCGCCTACCTCAAGGCCCGCGAGGAGCGCCTTGAGCGCCTGCGCGCCGAAAAGGCCAAGCAGGACGAGGAGATAGCCCACATGGAGGCGTTCGTGGAGAGGTTCCGTTACAAGCCCACGAAGGCCAAGCAGGTGCAGGACCGCGTGAGAAAGCTCGAGAAGATCAAGCGCATCGAGCTGCCCGAGGAGAAGAAGACGGTCAAGTTCAACTTCAAGCAGCCGCCGCGCACGGGTGACGAGGTGGTGCGCGCCCGCGGCTTGGTGAAGCGCTTCGGCGACAAGGCCGTCTACGACGGCCTCGACTTCACCATGTACCGCGGCGACAAGATAGCGCTCGTGGGTCCCAACGGCGCCGGCAAGTCCACGCTGCTCAAGATGATCGCCGGGGCGCTCGCGCCCGATGCGGGCGCCATCGACTACGGCGTGCACGTGACCAAGACCTACTACGCGCAGCACCAGCTGGAGGAGCTGCATCCCGGCAACACTGTGTTCGAGGAGCTGGACCGCGTGGCGCCCGGCTGGACCATCAGCCAGGTGCGCACGCTTCTGGGCGCGTTTCTGTTCACGGGCGATGCGGTGGACAAGCGCGTGAGCGTGCTCTCCGGCGGCGAGAAAAGCCGGCTTGCGCTCGCGAAGATGCTGGTGGCGCCGCGGCCGCTTCTGTGCCTTGACGAGCCGACGAACCACCTTGACATAGCGAGCGCCGACATCTTGGAGCAGGCGCTCAAGGCGTTCGAGGGCACGATTCTGTTCATCACGCACGACCGCCACCTCATCCGCGGCGTTGCCAACCGCATCGTGGAGGTGACGCCCGGGCGCGTGAGCGTCTACGACGGCGACTACGACTACTACCTGTTCAAAAGCGGCCAGCTGGACGGCCCGGCACCTGAGGAGCGCTCGCTTGTGGACGAGGTCATGAGCGAGGGAGCAGGCGGCGGCGAACGGGAGCGGGGGAGCGCGAAGGCGCCTGCGAAGGCGGCGTCGGCAACCGCCAAGCCGGGGTCGAAGGCCGGGCTCACCGCGCCGCGGGCGAGCGCTCCCAAAACCAAGGAGCAGAAGCGTCGCGAGGCCGAGGCGCGCAACCGCGCCTACGCCGCGCTCAAGCACCATCGCAAGCGCATCGCCGAGCTGGACGCGCAGATGGAGCGCGACAACGCGCGCATGGCGGAGCTTTTGGAGCTTATGGCTGATCCGGGTTTCTACATAAACGAGGACGCCTCCTCCGACGCCATCTCCGAGCATGCGCAGCTCAAGCAGCGCTTGGCGGCCGCCGAGGAGGAGTGGCTCGCGCTCAACGAGGAGCTGGAGGCCGAGATGGCCCGCCAGGCGCAGGAGCGCTAGCATGGGGGCGCCGCTCAACGTCGTTCTCGTGGAGCCGGAGATTCCGCAGAACACGGGCAACATCGCGCGCACGTGCGCATGCGTGGGCGCGCGGCTGCACCTCGTGGAGCCGATGGGGTTTCGGCTGACGGAAAAGCAGCTTGCCCGTGCGGGCTGCGACTACTGGGACGAGGTGGATGTTGTGCGCTGGCCTTGCCTCGAAGCGTTTTTGGAGGCGCACGGCGCCGAGGAGCTGCACCTGTTCACCGGCCAGGCGCAGCGCTCGCTTGCCGACGCCTCGTATGGCGAGGGCGCGTTTCTGCTGTTCGGCCGCGAGAGCCGCGGGCTTCCCCTGGGCCTCATCGAGGCGTTGGCCCCGCGCTGCGTGCGCATTCCCATGCGCACGGGCCTGCGCAGCCTCAACCTCTCCAACGCCGTGGCCGTGGCCGCCTACGAGGCGTTGCGCCAGCAGGGTTGGCCGGGGCTTTCGTAAGCGGCGGCGTCCGGCGCCCGCCGAAGCCGCCAGAGCGTCCGGCGCCCGCCGGAGCCGCCCGGGCATCCGGTGTTTGCCGGAGTTGCCGGAGTGTCTGAGGGTTGCCGGAGCCGCCCGGGCGCGCGGGCGGCTTGAAGGTCGTCTCGGCCGCTCCCGCGCCCGTTTCGCCGTTTGAGCGGACGAGGAGGGCGAGCGGGGCTGATCGTGTGTATACTGGGACGCATCGTCCGCGCACGTACCAAGGAGGTCCCCATGTCCCGCGTCTACAACTTCTCCGCCGGTCCCGCCGTGCTGCCCGAGGAGGTGCTGCGCCAGGCCGCGTCCGAGATGCTCGACTACCAGGGGTGCGGCATGTCGGTCATGGAGATGAGCCACCGTTCCGCGGCGTTCAAGGGCATCATCGAGACGGCCGAGGCCGACATCCGCGAGCTGATGGGCATTCCGGAGAACTACCGCGTGCTGTTTTTGCAGGGTGGCGCCACCCAGCAGTTCGCCGCCATTCCCATGAACCTCATGCGCAATAAAAAGGCCGACTACATTGTGAGCGGCTCCTGGTCGAAGAAGGCGTTCAAGGAGGCCAAGCTCTACGGCGAGGCGCGTTGCGTTGCCTCCTCGGAGGACGGCAACTTCTCCTACGTGCCCGACGTGGATGCCCTCGAATTCGCGCCCGACGCCGACTACGTCTACATCTGCCAGAACGAGACCATCTACGGCACCCGCTACCCGAAGCTGCCCGACACCGGCGACGTGCCGCTCGTCTCCGACGTGTCGTCGATGTTCCTCTCCGAGCCCATGGACGTGTCCCGCTATGGCCTCGTTTACGGCGGCGTGCAGAAAAACGTGGGCCCGGCCGGCGTGACCATCGTCATCGTGCGCGACGACCTGGTGCGCGAGGACGTGCTGCCCTTCACGCCCACCATCATGCGCTACAAGACGCAGGCCGACGCGGGCAGCCTTTCCAACACGCCGCCGTGCTACGGCATCTACATGTGCGGGCTTGTGTTCAAGTGGCTCAAAGAGCAGGGCGGCCTTGCGGCCATGCGCGAGCGCAACGTGGAGAAGGCGCAGCTGCTCTACGACTACCTGGATCAGTCGAAGCTGTTCAAGGGCACGGCGCGTGCGGAGGACCGCTCGCTTATGAACGTGCCGTTCGTCACGGGAGACGTCGATCTGGACGCCAAGTTCGTGGCCGAGGCCAAGGGCGCGGGCATCGAGAGCATCAAGGGCCATCGCAGCGTGGGCGGCATGCGCGCGAGCATCTACAACGCCATGCCGCGAGAGGGCGTGGAGGCGCTCGTGCGCTTCATGGAGAAATTCGAGGCCGAGAACGCGTAGGGACTCGGTTGCCGACCCGCGATCCCCGTTGCCTGCCACAGGCGTCGCATCGTTCCGCGGAAAAAGCGGCCAGCTCCGAGGGGGCCGGCCGCTTTAACGTTATTGCGGGTCGAATGCCTAGTACGCGCTCCAGCCGCCGTCGATGGCGAGCGCATTGCCGTTGATGAAGTCGGCCGTGTCGGAGGCCGGGAACAGCATCTCTACCGGGATATCCTCCAAAGCGCTCGAGTAGTCGGCCGTGGTCTTCGCCGCGCTCACGCGCGCTTGCGCTCCCGGTACCGCGCGGGCGTCCATCCGGTCTTCTGCTTGAAAACGCGGTTGAAGTACGCGGCGCTTGAGAATCCGCAGCGCGCCCCGATATCGGCGATGGTCGCATCCGACGTCTCGATCAGCTGCATCGCGCGGGCGAGGCGGACCTTCGCCACGTAGGAGGGGATGCTCTCGCCAATCTCGCCGTTGAAGACGCGGCTCAGGTAGTTGGGGGAAACGCCGATCTCGCGTGCGATCTCGTCGACGGTGAACGTCTCCGCGTAGCGTTCGCGGATGAAGCGCACCGCCTCGAGCGATAGGCGCCCCACTTCGAGTCCGGTTCGCGAGGAGGCTCGCGCGCAGTGCACGAGCACGGCGCGAGCCTCCTCGTAGACCGTCTTCAGGTTGTCATGCCCTTCGAGGGAGAGGCCTTCGAGGCGGGCAGAGTCGAGACGCGCGAGGAAGACCTCGTTGTAGCGCCTCGCCAGGCTGCGGATCTCGGACAGCGCATCGGAGCAGGCCCGCAGGCTGAACGAGGAGCGCAGCTGCTCGAAGAACAAGACGCGCACTGCCTCCTCCAGCTCTTCGACGCTCGATCTGACGATGAGCGATTCGATGCGCTTGAGGCTGGAGGCAAGCCCGTCGGCGCTCAGAGGAACGTGCCGACTGCGATACTCATCGTCGGTCATGAGGAGCGAGCGGTCGAGGAAAAACGAGAGCTTTGCCAGATTGCGGGTTCGGACGAAACCCTCTGCGAGGGACTCGAACCCGCGAAGCTCTTCGGAGAGCGCGGTCACGCACACGTACGCGTCATCGCCGAGTCCCCAGCACGAGCGATACAAGGCCAGGATGCGGCGATGGAGCAGCTCGGCGGCCTCGAGCGACCGATCGGCGGAGGGTGAGGGGGACAGAAGGTAGAGGATGCGCTTCGTCCCGTCGTATTTGACGATGGCGGCGTCGAACGCGATGCCGAACTCTGACAGCGAGCGCGCCATTTCGTCCTCCAGCGAGCCGTACAGGCGGAAGAAGTCGTCGAGGTCCTTGCCGAACCGTGGGGCGTACACCTGCTTGGGAATGCCGGTCAGGCAGAGGCGGAAGCGTTTCAAGTCGATGTTCATCGAGACGCCCAGGTCGACCATGAGCCTTTCGCAGGCCGTTTGGCTCTGCCCGAACAGCATCTCGTTGATGACGGCCCCTTTGAGCGTCCGGCCTTTGTCGTACGTGTACACCATCGTCTCCTTCTCGGTTCCTTGCGCCTCCCATTGTAGTTAGCGAAGACGGTGCACGTCATTGCAAACTTGTGCGGTGCGTTGCTCTTTCCTGTCCGTTTTCGCCCAGAAGCGGCGGACCTTCCTAAGATGGGGACGAAAGGGTCCGGACGAAGGACCCATCGGGAAGAGAAGGAAGGAAAGGGGAGAAAAATGGCCGATGTTTCGCGTCGTGCTTTTCTGAAGACGTCGGGGGCGGTCCTCGGGCTTTCGGCGACGGGGGCGGGCGTTCTCGGGCTGGCGGGATGCGCCGCCGCTTCGAAGGACGCTCCTTCGGAGGGAGTCGGCTCGGATGCCGGGAAAGCCGGGGAGGAGAGCCTGAAGGTGAAGCTCTGCGCCTGTTCGCCGACGGGCAACACGCTCGCGGCGGGGCTTGTGCTGGCGAACTACCTGTCCGACGACGTCGAAGTGATCGACCAGACGTCGTACCAGTCGCGCATGAAGAAGATCGATTTCGAGCCGACCGACCTTGTCATCATGATAGGCTCCACTATCGCCGGCCGCACGGTGGAGGTGGACAACCTGTTCACCAACCTCAAGGGCAGCGACACGCCCTGCATCGCAGCCGCCTGCTTCGGCAACCGCAAAGCCGAGATGACGGCCTCGCTCATAGCGGACACGGCGAAGGCGAACGGCTTCAACGTGATCGGAGGCATCGAGATCGTGACCGACCATACGCTCGGGCGGTTCCTCGGGCACGGACGCCCCGACAGCGATGACCGCGCTGCCATCCAGGAATTCGCAGATTCGATCAAAGAGAAGATCGCCTCCGGCTCTCTCGAGCCCGTGACCATCGTCGGCGACGAGAGCTGCTATGAGAACTACAATCCGAAGGGCACGATCTACCGATCAACCACGACGAAGGAGTACTACCCGGACAACTGCATCAAGTGCGGCACGTGCGCGCAGGAGTGCACGGCGGGCGCAATCGACGCGACCACGCTCGAGATTGACGAGGACGTGTGCGTCCACTGCCAGCGTTGCACCTATGTGTGTCGCCATCAGGGCCGCTACTTCTTCCCGGCGAGCGAGTTCGAGCAGGGCGAGCATTACTGGTCGCGCAAGGACGTCGTCGTCCATCTGTGACGACCCTCCCTTGCGACGGCCCTCCTTTCTGTCCGGGGTCCGCGCGCCGTTCCCTCCTGCGCGCGGGCCCCGGCTGCGTTTCCTTGTGAAGTTTCGCCTGTCAGATGCGTCGGGCGGCACGGTTGCGCTAGACTGGGCGTCATTATGATTTCCATTCCGTACCTCGTCTGCTCCATCCTGAGCTTCATTCCCGCCATCGTGCTGCACGAGGCGGCGCACGGCTTTGCGGCGTGGCGGCTGGGCGATCCCACCGCCAAGCACGCGGGCCGCCTGTCGATGAACCCGCTCAAGCACGTCGACCCCTTCGGCACGGTCATCATGCCGCTGTGCCTGATGGCCATGAACATGCCGGTGTTCGGCTACGCCAAGCCGGTGCCCTACAATCCGGCGTACTTCAAGGATCCGCGCAAAGGGGACCTCATCGTGGGCTTGGCGGGGCCGACCGCCAACCTCGTCATGGCGGCGTTGGGGGCTGCGGCGTCGTTCGCTGTGCGGACGGCCCTTCCCACGGGTTCGCTCATGGCGGCAAGCGATTTGTTCTATTACTTCTACGCGTTGTTCCTGCCGATGTTCTCGCTCATCAACCTGTACCTGGCCTTTTTCAACCTGCTGCCCATCCCGCCGCTTGACGGCTCCTCCATCTTCGCGTTCGTCCTGCCGCGGAAGTACCTGCCGCAGTACTACAAGGTGCAGCAGTACGCGCTTCCCATCTTCATGGTCGTGGTCATCCTGGTGCCCTATGTGCTGCACGTGAACCCCGTGGGCATCTATTTGGACGCCACGGCGGGGACCGTGTTCGATCTTTTGTATTCGTTCGGTTAGCAGGCGGGCGTCGACGTGTCGTACAAGGTTCGCATAGACAGCTTCGAGGGGCCCTTCGACCTCCTTCTGCATCTGGTCAGCCGGCAGAAGGTGGACATAGGGGCCATCTCCATCACGCAGATCGCCGACCAGTATCTGGCCGAGGTGGCGCGCATGGACGCGCTCGACCTCGACGTGGCGAGCGACTTTTTGCTGGTGGCCTCCACGTTGCTCGAGATCAAGGCCGAAAGCCTGCTGCCGCGCGAGCGCGACGCGGCGGTGGACGAGCTGGAGGAGCTTGCCCCCAGCGAGGCGCGCGACATTCTGGTGGAGCGGCTTTTGTCCTACAAGCAGTACAAGAACGCCGCCGGTGCGCTGCACATGCGCTTTGTGAGCGAGGGGCGCATGCATCCGCGTCCGTTCGGTCCCGACGCGTGCTTTCTCAACCTCATGCCGGACTATCTGAAAGACGTCACGCTTGACGGCCTGGCGCTTCTGGCGGCGCGCGCCCTTGCGCGACGCGACGTGTTCCTGCTGGAGTCCGAGCACATCGCGGCGAAGCCCATCCCGGTTGAGGTGCACGTGCGCGCCATCCACCAGCGCATCCGCAACAAGAAGTGCTTGCGCTTCTCCGAGCTTGCGGACGCGCGCACGCCCGTGCCCGTCGTGGTGGTGACGTTTCTGGCCGTCTTGGAGCTGTACAAGCGCGCGATGGTGAGGATCGAGCAGTCCGAGCAGTTCGGCGACATCGACATCCGCTACATCGAGGGGTCGGGCGAGCTTCTGCTCGACGGCGACGACGCCCTCACATCGGTTGGGGAAGGGTAGGCCCATGTTTCAGGGATTGCGGGAAAGCCAGCTCAAAGGCGCGGTGGAGGCCCTGCTGTTCGTCACCGACGAGCCGGTGGGCGTCATCGCGCTCGCGGACATGCTGGAGGTGGAGCCGGCTGCGGTGGAACGGGCGCTCGAGGAGCTGCGCGAGCAGCTTGCCAACGAGGACCGCGGCATCCAACTGCGCGAGGTGGCCGGGGGCTGGCGGCTGTACACGCATCCGATCTACCACGAGCTTATCGAGCGCTACGTGCTGTCGTGGGACACGCGCAAGCTCTCGCAGGCGGCCATGGAGACGCTCGCCATCGTGGCGTATTTGCAGCCGGTCACGCGCTCGGGCGTGGCCAGCGTGCGCGGCGTGAACTCGGACAGCTCCATCAACTCGCTTGTGGAGAAGGGCCTCGTGCGCGAGGCGGGCACAGTCGACGCGCCGGGCAATCCCACGCTCTACGCCACCACGCGCGCGTTTTTGGAGAAGTTCGGCCTGCGCTCGACGGCCGATCTGCCCGACCTCGACCAGTTCGCTCCCGACGACGACACGCGCGCGTTTGTTCGCGAGCGCTTGAGCGCCTCGCGCGAGGACGTGCGCATCGCCGAGGAGGCGCGCCTGGACACCGAGGCGGCCGATCCGCTCGACGGCGTGGAGTTCGACCTCGACGACGAGGCGACGGTGTTCGCCGCGCAAAGCCCGCGGGAGGAGGCGGCGGCCGACGCGGCCCGGCAGATGCTCGCCGACGCCATGGCGAGCGGATTCGGGCTGGTGGAGAAGATCGACTTCGACGCGCTGACGTTCGAGACCGACGACGAGTGAACGTGTCGCTCAGGAGGATGGTGGCGGTGCTCCGAAAGGCGGCGGGGGCGTCCAGTCGCTCAGACGGTCCTCGCTTCGCTGCGGGACTCGCTTGGCGGACGCCTCCGCCGCCTTTCAGGGCGGTGGGTTTGCCGTGGGGTTCGCTTGATGGGCGCCCTTGCCGCCCTTCGAAGCGGCGGGCGTGGCATGGACTTTGAACGCGCGTCGGATACGAGGGGAAAGGGTGGGGAGGATCTGATGGTTTTGGAGGGCTTGTGATGTGCGGCAACGAGGATCGTGTTGTTCCTATGCGGCTGCAGAAGTTTTTGGCGCGGGCGGGAGCGGCGAGCCGGCGGGGGTCGGAAAACCTCATGACGGCGGGGCGCGTCACCGTGAACGGCCGGGTGGTCACCGAGCTTGGCAGCAAGGTTGACCCGCTTGTGGACGAGGTGGCCGTGGACGGTGCGGTGGTGCGCTTGGCCGACGGGCCGGTCACGCTCATGCTGCACAAGCCGGCCGGCTACGTGACCACCATGTCCGATCCGCAGGGGCGCCCGACCGTGGCGGAGCTCGTGCCCGTGGCCGCTCACCCGGGGCTTTTCCCGGTGGGGCGGCTCGACGCCGACACCACGGGGTTGCTTTTGTTCTCCACCGACGGCGAGCTGGGAAACGGCCTTCTGCACCCGAAGCGCCACGTTGCCAAGCGCTACCTGGCGTGCGTGGAGGGCTGTCCCACCGAAGGCGAGCTTGACCGGCTGCGCCGCGGCATCATGCTTGACGACGGACCCGCCCAGCCGGCCGACGTTCGCGTGCTCGACGGCGGCGAGGCGCGGGCCGCCGGGCGCGTGCTCGCCGTTCCGCCCGCCGTGCCCCCGCGCTCCTCGCGCGAGTACGCCGACGTGCTCCGCGGGCGGGCGAGCGCGCGCTCCTACGTGCGCATCTGCCTGTGTGAGGGGCGCAAGCGCCAGGTCAAACGCATGCTCGGGGCCATCGGGCATCCGGTGGTGGCGCTGCATCGCGACTCGTTCGGCCCGCTTGCGCTGGGGGGGCTGCCGCGCGGGGAGTGGCGCGAGCTTTCCGCAGAGGAGGTGGCCGCGCTCCATGCGGCCGCCGCCGAGCGCGATTAATGCTAGAATGATGCCGGAGGCGGCCCTGCGCCGCTTTCCCACAACGAGAAGAGGTTTGCGAGACGAAAGGGAGAGGTGTCTCACCATATGGCGCGGACGCATGCGGCGCACGGGGCGGAATCGGGGTTCAAGCGCATTGCCGTGGTAGGGTTTGGCCTGATAGGGGCCTCGTTTGCCGCAGCTGTCAGCGAGGCGCATCCAGAGGTTGAGCTGCTTGCCGTCGACGTTGACGACCGCACGTTGGCCGAGGCCCTCGAGCGCGGCTGGGCGGGCGCGGCCGCGCGCCCGGACGAGCCGGCGTTCCGCGCGTTTCTGGAGGACGGCTGCGATCTGGTGGTGCTGGCCGCACCGGTGGATGCGGTGGGGGAGCATCTGAAGCGCCTGGCCGCGTGGGACTTCCGCGGCATCGTCACCGACACCGCGTCCACGAAGGCGCGCATCTGCGACATGGCGGCCCGCACGCTGCCTCATCCGGAGAACTTCGTGCCGGGACACCCCATGGCGGGCTCGGAGAGAAACGGCATCGACGGCGCGCGCGCCGACCTGTTCAAAGGCGCGCATTGGATCCTCTGCCCTGACGCGGACACGCCGGCCGAGCACTTCCCGCGCCTCCATGAGCTTGTCACCTCGCTCGGCGCGCGCGTCGTGGCCCTGCCGCGCGAGGAGCACGACGCGGCGGTGGCCGTGGTGAGCCACGTGCCGCACCTCGTGGCGTCCTCGCTCGTGCAGCTGGCCAGCCGCCACGCCGACGACCAGCAGGCGCTCATGCGCCTGGCCGCCGGCGGCTTCAAGGACACCACGCGCATCGCGGCCGGCTCTCCGCAGCTGTGGTGCGGCATCGCCTTCGACAACAAAGACGCGCTTTCGGCGGGGCTTGCCGAGATGCAGGGCATCATCGCCTCGTTCGCCGACGCGCTCGAAGCCGGCGATCGCGCGCGCCTCACCGCGCTTCTGGCCCAGGCGGCCGAGGCGCGCCGCGCGCTGCCGGCCGCCTGGGTGCCCTCCACCGAGCGGCTTTTGGAGGTGCGCATCCCCATGGAGGACCGCCCCGGCGTGGTGGCCGAGGTCACCACCGTCACCAGCTCGGTGGGCTGCAACATCCAGTCCATAGAGATCGACCACGTCACGGCCGATAGCGCGGTGCTGAGCCTGGTGCTCACCGACGAAGGTGACATCGGCCAGCTGTCCGCGCAGCTCATCAACGCGGGGTTCTCGGTATCGTTCAGCCCCCTGACGGCAAAGGAGCACACCCATGTCGACTGACCAGATGCAGGGCGCAACCGTCGTCGCGCCCCTGCCCGCGCCTTTGCGCGGCTCCACCTCCGTGCCCGGCGACAAGTCCATATCGCACCGCGCCGTGCTGTTCGCGGCCATGGCCGAGGGCACCTCGCGTCTTTCGGGCGTGCTCGATTCCGAGGACGTGCGCTCCTCCATCGGCGCCGTGCGCGCGCTCGGCGCCGAGGTGTCGCTTGAGAAGGCCGCCGACGGCAGCCTTTGCGGCGGCGTCACCGGCTGGGGCGCGCGCGGGCCCCGCCAGCCTGACGGGCCCATCGACTGCGGCAACTCCGGCACCACCGCGCGCCTGCTCATGGGCGTGCTCGCGCCGTGGGACGTGCGGGTGGAGCTGACCGGCGACGAGTCGCTCGTCAAGCGCCCCATGCGCCGCATCACCGCGCCGCTCATGAAGATGGGCGCGCGCTTTTTGCCCGAGGGGCGCGAGACGCTGCCCATCACCGTGTGCGGATCGCGGAGGCTGCGCGCCATCTCCTACGACGCGCCCATGGCCTCCGCGCAGCTCAAGACCGCCGTGCTTCTGGCCGGCGTGTTCGCCGAGGGAACCACCGTCTTGAACGAGCCCGCCCCCTCGCGCAACCACACCGAGCTCATGCTGCCCGAGTTCGGCGTGGACACCACCGCCGCCGACCGCACCGCAAGCGTCACGGGTCCCGCGCGCCTTGAGGCGTGCGAGGTGCAGGTGCCGGGCGATCCCTCGTCGGCGGCCTTCATCGCCTGCGCGGCGGCGATACGGCCCGGCAGCTCGGTGCAGGTGGAGAACGTGAGCCTCAACACCGCGCGCATCGGGTTCGTGCGCACGCTCGAGCGCATGGGCGCCGACGTGAGCGTGCGCCACACGGGTTCGGCGGGCAAAGAGCCCTACGGCGTCATCTCGGTGAGCCACACGCCTAACCTGCGCGGTTGCGAGGTGCCCGCCGAGAAGATAGCCACCATCGTGGACGAGGTGCCCGTGCTCGCGCTCGTGGCGGCGCATGCGCGCGGCGTGACGGTGTTTCGCGAGGTGAGCGAGTTGCGCGTGAAGGAGACCGATCGCCTGGCCGCCGTCATCGAGGGGCTGGGGGAGCTTGGCGTGGACGCATGGGCCGACGGCAACGACCTGTTCGTGGAGGGCCAGCCCGGCCTGCGCACGCCCGCCGGCGCCTCCTTCGACTCGAAAGGCGACCATCGCCTGGCCATGACCTGGGCGCTCGCCGGCCTGTGCGGCACGGCACCCGTCGAGGTGAAGAACTTCGACTCGGTCAAGATCAGCTACCCTCAGTTCCTCTCCGACATAGAAAGGCTCGCACGATGATCATCGCCATCGACGGTCCGAGCGGGGCCGGAAAATCGACCGTCGCGAAGGCGGTCGCCCGCACGCTGGGCTTCTCTTGCCTGGACACCGGCGCGATGTACCGGGCGGTGGCCTGGCAGGCGCTTGAGGACGGCGCGTCTTTGGAGGACGCCGAGGCCCTCGGCCGCATCGCGCGCGAGCGGGAGATAGCCTTCTTCCACGATCCCGGCGACCCCATGCCCAAGGGCGTGTCCATCGGCGGCCAGGATGTGAGCGCCGCCATCCGCACCGCCGAGATCGACCGCGCCGTGAGTCCCGTGTCGGTCGTGCCCGCCGTGCGCGAGGCGCTTGTCGCGCAGCAGCGGCGCATCGGGCGCTCGGGCGACTACGTGGTGGAGGGCCGCGACATCGGCACGACGGTGTTCCCCGAGGCTCCGGTGAAGGTGTTCCTCACCGCCTCGGCCGAGGAGCGGGCGCACCGCCGCGTGCGCCAGAACGTGGACCGCTCCGTGGGCTCCATCGACTACGAGGAGGTGCTCGCCGACATCCGTCGCCGCGACGAGGTGGATTCCTCCCGCGCAGCCTCGCCCCTGCGCCCGGCCGACGACGCCGTGCATCTTGACTCCACAGGCCGCTACATTGAAGACGTGATCGACGAGATCTGCGCCCTCGCCCGCGAGAAGGGCGCGCGATGAGCGTGTTTCTGCCCTACGAGAAGATGTGGGACATGCCCCTTGGCGGCACGTCGGACGAGAAGCAGGTGCCCCACTGGGCGGGCAACTTTTTGTGGGTGTTCCTCTCGCTCGTGTTCAAGGTGTGCTTTCGCTACCGTGTGGACAACCGCGAGAGCATCCGCGCCTTCGACGGCAAAAGCGGAGTTGTGGTGGTGGCCAACCACACGTCGTTTCTGGACGTGGCGTTCATGTACCTGGCCACGAGGCCCGCGCAGTGGGTGCGTTTCATGGGGCGCGAGAGCCTGTTCGACAACGCGCACGGCCTGGTGGGCCAGATCCTCTCGCGCGTGGGGGCGTTTCCCATCAAGCGCGACGCGGCCGACCGCACGGCCATCAAGCGCGCCACGCGCATGCTGAAGAACAACGAGGTGGTGGGCATCCTGCCCGAGGGCACGCGTCGCGGCAAAGGCTCCAAGACGCCCGAGATCCATTCGGGCGCGGCGTTCATCGCCAAGATGGGCAAGGCCCCCATCCTGCCCATGACCGTGCGCAACGCCGAGAACGTCAAGCGCAAAGGCGAGCGCTTCCGCTTCCCCAAGATCACCATCGAGTACGGCGACCCCGTCCTTGTGGAGGACTTCGACTTCCTGCCGAAGGAGGACCGTCTGGAGGGTTGCACGTGGTACGCCATGCGCGAGTGCTTCGCGCTGTCGCAGCGCGTGCCGCGCGAGCAGGTGGACATGCGGGCGCTGTTCCCGGAGGGGCGCGACTTCACGGAGGTGTTCGCGGAGCATCCCGTGCCCGAGCACTCCTCTCAGGAGGTCGTGGCGAGCAGGGGGCGCGCATGAAGGTGATTCTCGCCCGGCACGCGGGCGCCTGCTACGGCGTGCAGCGCGCGCTCGACATGGCCCTTGCGGCCGCCTCTGCGGGAGACGGCGCGTCAACGCTTGGGCCCCTCATCCACAATCCCCAGGTGGTGGCCGACCTTGAGCGGCGTGGCGTGCGCGCCGTCGGCGGCGTGGAGGAAGCGGGGGACAATCCGGTGATCATCCGCAGCCACGGCGTGACACCGGCGGTGCGCCGTGCGGTGGAGGAGCGCGGGCTGCCGCTCATCGACGCCACCTGCCCGCATGTGGCGCGCGCGCAGAAGGCCGCCGCCGAGCTGGCGCGGCGCTGCGGGCGCGTGGTGGTGGTGGGCGAGGCGGGGCATCCCGAGGTGGAGGGCCTCGTCGCGCATGCGCGCGAGGCGGGCGGCGAGGTGTGCGTGGCGGCCTTGCCAAACGACCTTCCCGCGCATCTGGATTCCCCAACGGGCGTTGTCGTGCAAACCACCCAGACGCGCGAGGCGCTCGACGCCGTGAGGGCGGCGCTTTCCGCGCGCGGCGTGGCATGCGAGGTGAAGGACACCGTGTGCTTTGCCACCCGCCAGCGCCAGGAGGCCGCCGCCGAGCTTGCGGGAAAGGTGGACGCCATCGTGGTCATCGGCGGGCGCAACTCCTCCAACACCACGCGCCTGGCCGACATCTGCGCCGCCGCCTGTCCGCGCACCCACCATGTGGAGGCGCCCGACGAGGTGGATCCCGCCTGGTTTGCGGGCTGCGCGACGGTGGGCGTGACCGCCGGCGCCTCGACTCCCGAGTCGCAGATAGCCGCCGTGGTGGAGCGCCTGGAGGCGCTGTGAGCGCCCCCGGCGCGCCGAAGCTTGCGAAGGCTTCCCGCTTGGGGCTTGCCTGCCTGGCGGGGTACTACTCCTCCGCCTACATCTTCTTCAACCGCCTGTTCTTCGTTCCCGGGGAAGGCTTTCACTTCCATCCCGTGTTCGTGCAGGCGGCCATGATGCTGTGTGCGGCCGCCGCGCTTGCGCGCATGCTCGCCGCAGGGCGCTTCGGGTTGCGTCCCGACGGGCGCGCCTGCCTGGCCATCTGGCTGCTCTTCGCCGCCGGCGTGGCTCTTGACCAGGCGGGCTTGCTGCTGGGAGGCCCGCTGCGCCTGGCCGCTCAGTTCCTTGCATGCCTGCTGTTCGGGGGAGGGTTCGTTTTGTACACGCTGCTGTGGGCGCGGGTGTACGAGGCGTTGCCGTTCCCGCAGCTGTCCGCAGCCGTCTCCTGCGCCCTGGTCGTCAGCGTGCTCGTGCGCGCGGCGACGTACGTGGACATGCGGGCGCAGACGGCGTGGTGCGCGGCGTTCTGCGTCGTGATGGCGCTCTCGCTCGTCATGCTGAACCGCTCGTTTCGCCTTGTGGGAGACGGCGCGCCCGGGACGGAGAGCCCTTCCGGGCGCCAGCGGCTTCCCCAAAGCCTGCTCCTCACGTTGAAAGGCCCCCTCGCCGCCACGGCCGCCGTCGCGTTCGGCACGGGGCTTTCCTGGGGCGAGGCCGCGGTCGACGCGTACCGTCCGCTCATCTCGGTGGCGGCGGCCCTGCTGGTCTGCGTCCTGAGCGTGTTTTTTGGGTTTCGCGCCCGCAGCGGTTCCAAGGGCCGGTTCGCCTTCTTCGGGGCGGTGTTTCCCCTTTCGACCATCCTCTTGCTCGCCTCGCTCGTGCTGGGGCAGCTCGGCGGGGCCGCAAGCTTGTCTGTTCTTCTTGACGCCGCGTACTACGTGGGGTTGTCGTTGCTCGAGGTCTATGTGCTCGTGGCCATCGTCGTGGCCTCGCGGGGCAGCGGCGTGTCGCCTTTGGCGCCGCTTGCCGCGAAGATGGTCGTGTACGGCGCGGGGTTTTTGACGGGCAAGGCGCTGGCCTCGGTGCTTGATTCGCAGGCCCTGCCCACCGTTTTGACGATAGCGCTTTTGGCGTACCTCGCCTTCAACGTGGTGGTGCTGGCCGTGAACCAGGTGTCCGACGCGACGGGGTCCTCCGCGCCCGTGCAGGAGGCCATCAGCGCCCGGATGAGCGAGCGTTACGGGCTTACCCCGCGCGAGCGGGAGGTGCTCTCCTGCCTTTTGGAGGGCAGGTCCTACGAGGGGGTGGGCAGGATGCTGTTCATCTCGTCGAGCACTGTGAAAACCCACGTTAAGCACATCTACGAGAAAGTGGGCGTCAAAAGCCGCGACGAGCTGATCGACCGGGCGTTCTGACGCCCCCCATGAAGGCTGCCGTCCCGACCGCGTGTTTGCCCCTGAAGCGCATCGAGGGCCCTCCGAAAAG
>NZ_CBDTNW010000195.1:0-2642 GCF_965361815.1 Rubneribacter sp. | reverse complement strand
GTCATCGAAGAGGACCTGTACGACGACCTTTACGTGAAGCGGTGGACCAACGCTGCGTTCCTCGTCGTCAAGGAGCTTGAGCCGAGCGGGTACGAGGCGGCCACGAACTTCGGCGGCACATACGAGATGAAGACGAGGCTGCTCAAGGAAAGCGACCTCAAAGAGGACGGGAACCCGTACAAGTACATCGTGTGGGACAATCTGAACGACCGCTTCACGTACTTCGACGCGACGCCTTCCGTGAGCTCGTGGGAGGGAGAGACGTGGAACGGCTGCACGTTCCGCGAGCAGGAGAAGGACATCGCACCGGGCGTCGTGGCGGGCCGCATCGCAGATCTGGGAGAGTTCAACGGCATCGATCCCGCCCTCTACGGGGAGTTCGACGTCGAACTCAAGGACGGGCGCGCGGTGAAGGCCGTTCCGGTATGGCAGCTGTTCGCCGAGCGGATGCATGATTTCAATGCGGATGTCGCTGCTGAGATATGCAAGGTGCCGGCTGAGGACATTCGGCTTGCGGCGCGCACTTACGCCACGAGGCTCGATCCTTCGACAGGCTACGGCAACGGCGGCATCCAGTACATGCTGGCCATCGAGCACGCGTGCAACGGAACGGACAACGTGCGCATGCTCTCCCTGCTCACCTGCATCACGGGCAACGGCGACACGCCTGGCGGCAATCGCGGGGGGACCACCGGACTCGTCTCCCGCGATCCCGGGTTGCGCGCTGCCGGGCAGCCGTTCCCCAGCAACGAGATGTTCGACAAGGTCATCGGCGGCGATCAGTACCCCCTGCTCAAATGGTGGCGTTACTGGGCGCAGGGCCCGCAGGTGTACAGCGCCATGCTCACGGGCGAGCCGTATCCGGTGCGCGCCGGCATCAACCAGTCCGGCGATCTGCTGGCGCAGTCGAACACCACGCGCAACTGGGAGGCTATCAAATCCCTCGACTTCTTCGTCCAGGTGGACATGTGGCATGCTCCCACGTCGGATCTGGCCGATGTGCTCCTTCCTTGCACGCATTGGCTCGAGGTGGACGCTCCCCGCATGTCCCAAGGGTCGCACGGGGCGATGGGGGCCACATGCAAAGTGCTCGACCCGCCCGGCGAAGCGAAGTTCGATGTCGATTTCAGCATATTGCTGGCCAAGGCGATGGGCAAGCCGTGGAGTCCCGACCCCGATGACCCCTGGCCCTCTTCTGAATGGGAGCTTGACCAAGCCTGCGCGAACATCGGCATGACGTGGCAGGAGTATCGCGCGTACTTCCAGGAGCACGGATGGCTGGACTGCAAAGAGTGGCAGCCTTATGGATGGGGGACCTATCGGCGTTACGCCGCCGGTGCCTATCGCACCAGCCAGGGAGCGAAGGAGGTTCCCGTCGAAAAGCGGCTGCCCGGCTTCAAGACGCCGACCACGCGTCAGGAGATCTGGTCGACGGTCATTGAGACGTACCATCCCGACCAGGATGCGGAGATGCCCTACTGGAAAGAGGCGCCGCGCACCCACAACACGCGTCCGGATCTGAAAGAGAGCTACCCTCTGTTCGCCACCACGGGCCGGCGCATCCCGGTGTACTTCCATTCCGAGCATAGGCAGCTGCCGTGGTGCCGCGAGCAGTGGCCGGTGCCGCGCATGGAGATCAATCCCGCCGACGCCGAGCGTTTGGGCATCAAGCAGGGCGACTGGTGCTGGATCGAGACGGAGTTCGGCAAAATTCGCGAGACGGCGGATCTGTACCACGGTATTGCGGAAGGCGTGGTGAACCTCGAGCACCAGTGGTGGTATCCCGAAGTGAACGAACCTGGGCACGGGTTCGAGCTGTCCGCCGTGAACCAGCTGATCGCCCATGACGACTGCGACCCGTTCGTGGGGTCGTCGAACCTGAGGGCCTACGTGGTGAACGTGTACAAAGCGACGCCCGAGAACTCGCCGTTCGGCAATCCCTGCCCCTGCGACTCGAAGGGCGTTCCCATCATCGCCGATGCGGCGGATCCGCGCCTGAAAGAATGGTTGCCCGATTACTCGAAAGGAAGGGAGTAGGCGATGACGCGATACGCTATCGTGACCGACCTGGATCGCTGCGTGGGCTGCCTTGCATGCTCGGTCGCGTGCAAGATGGTCAACGGCGTGCCGGTGGGCTCCTTTTGGAACAAAGTGCTGCGCATAGGCCCCAACCCCAAGGCGGAGGGAGCGACGTTTCCCAACGTCGACCTGTACTTCCTGCCGGTGGGCTGCCAGCACTGCGAGAACCCCGAGTGCGTTGCCGTGTGTCCCACGGGAGCCTCGCACAAGCTTGCGGACGGGACGGTGCAGATCGACAAATCGAAGTGCATAGGCTGCCAGTTCTGCGCCATGGCCTGCCCCTACAACGTGCGCTACCTCAACGAGGAGGAGCGCGTGGTGGAGAAGTGCACGCTGTGCGAGCAGCGCACGGCCCAGGGGGAGCTTCCTCAATGCGTTTCCGGCTGCGTGGGGCTTGCCCGTTGGTTCGGCGACGTGGAGGGGGAGGACCTGCGCGATTTCCGAGGCGGATTGGGCAAGACGTTCGGAGAGGTGGCGGAGGAGTTCTCCGACGAGCAGGTGCACCGCCTGCCCGACGTGGGCAACAAGCCGTCGTTCGCGTACATCCTGCGCGACATGAAGTG
>NZ_CBDTNW010000194.1:0-4194 GCF_965361815.1 Rubneribacter sp. | reverse complement strand
CTTGTTCGGATTCAAGATCCACGTGCATTTCATGGCCAACCTCTACGGCGCGAACCCCGAAGGCGACAAACGCGACTACGAGCGCCTCGTCGCTCAGCCCGACTACCTGCCCGACGAGGTGAAGATCTACCCGTGCGCCCTGGTGGCGAGCGCGAGTTTGCGCGCGCGTCATCAGAGCGGGTCGTGGCGGCCGTACTCAGAGGAGGAGCTTTTGGACGTGCTGACCGCCGATTTGGCCGTCACGCCGCCCTACACGCGCGTCTCGCGCATGATCCGCGACATCTCGGCCCACGACATTATGGTGGGAAACAAGAAGATCAACCTGCGTCAGCTGGTGGAGCGCCGGATGGACGAGCGCGGCGTGCGCAGCGCCGAGATCAGGGGACGCGAGGTGCGGGAGGCGGACGTGGACGCGTCCTCGCTTCGCATGTCGCAGATCGCCTACGCCACCTCCGTGAGCGAGGAGCGCTTCTTCCAATGGACAGACGGCAAGGGGCGCTTGGCCGGGTTCCTGCGGCTTTCGCTTCCCGACCAAGACGCCCTCGCCCGCCTGGGCGACCAGGCGCCCGTCGGGCTAGGCGAGGCCATGATCCGCGAAGTGCACGTGTACGGCAAGACGGTCGGCCTGCATCGCAGCGGCCAGGGGGCGCAGCATCGCGGCCTGGGGCGGCAGCTGATCGAGGAGGCGTGCGCCGTATCCGGCGCCGCCGGATACGCGCGCGTCAACGTCATCAGCGCGGTGGGCACGCGCGCCTACTACCGCGCGCTGGGGTTTTTCGACAACGGCCTGTACCAAACCCGCGACCTTGCATCATGAGGCGCAGGCCGGCAAGGCGCCCTCCGCCCGCCGGCCGCGCTGCCCCGCATGCGTCAAGGCGCAGGCGCTGCCGCCCCGCGGTCGAAGGCGAGGAGCGTGCGGTAGCGCTCGCTTGCGCGCGCAAGCTCCGCAGGCGACCCGTCCAACGCCACGCGGCCCTCCTCCAGAAACACCACGCGGTCCATGGCCGACACGCCCTGCAGATGATGCGTGATCATGATGACGGTCCGCCCCTCCAAAACCTCGAAGAGCGTTTCGAGCAGATCGCGCTCGGTCACCGGGTCCAGCCCCACGGTCGGCTCGTCCAAGATGACCACGGGCGCGTCCTGCAGCAGCACGCGCGCAAGCGCCACGCGGTGCCGCTCCCCGCCGGAAAATCGCAGGCCCGCCTCGTCCACCATGGTGTCCAACCCCTCGGGCAGGCGCGAGAGCAGGCCGGACAGGCCCACGCTCGCAAGTGCCGTGCGGATGTCGTCGTCGCTTGCGTCCGCGCGCCCTATGCGCAGGTTCTCGCGCAGCGTCATGTTGAACAGGTAGGTGCGCTGCTGGATGACCCCCACGTAGGAGGGCATGGCCTCGCCGAACCGCACGGTGGGAACCCCCGCCAGCGTCACGCTCCCGCAAACCGGGGCGGCGTCCCCGCGCACCAGCGCGGCGAGCGTGGACTTGCCCGCCCCGCTGCGGCCGAGCACGGCCACCTTCTGCCCCTGCGGCACGAACAGGTCAAGCCCGTCGAGCACCATCTTGTCGCTGCCGGGATAGCGGTAGGCCGCGCCCTCGATCCGCACGTCGAAAGGCCCCGAGGGAACGGGCGGCTTTTCCGCATGGTCGTCAACTTCGGGCAGCGCGTTGAGCCGCTGCACCGAGTCGCTGAAGGAAAACGCGTCCACCGCCGCCGACGAGAGCGGCGCGAACGCGTCGATGAGCGGGAAGAAGCCCAGCACGAACGCCGCAATCCAGTTGGCCGCGTCCGTCCCCTGCCCGCCGAAGCGCCCCGCCGCCCACATGAGCACAACGACGGCCGTCGCCCCGAAAAGCACCTGCAAAGCCACGTCCCGCCTGCGCGAAAACCGCTGCTCAGCGCGCACAAGCTCCTTCATGGCGGCCTCGGAGGCGCGGTAGCGCTCCAGATACGCCCCGCAGCGCTGCGAGAACACCCAGTCAGACACGCCCAGCACGTTGTCGGTCAGCTCGGCGTACAGCTCGTTTCTGCACGCCTTGATGCGCATGCGCCGCGCCCCGCACGCGATCACGGATACGAGCGGCGCGAGCACGACCACCGCCCCCAGCGTCAGGAAAAGCGCCGCCAGCAGGGCTAAAGAGAGAAAGCCCGCAATGGCCAGCAGCGCGAACCACACAAGCAGGGCCACCACCGAGGGGAACACCGTGCGCAGGTAGAGGTTTTGCAGATGCCCGATGTCCTCGGACAAAAGCCCCAACGCGTCTCCCGTGCGACGCGCCGTGCGGAACACGACGGCGTCCTTCTCCATGGCGCGGTAGAGCGCAAGGCGCAGGCCCGAGGTCATCCGCAGCACCCAGTCGTGGCTGGCCAGGCGCTCGAAGTAGTGCAGGACCGGCTTTCCTATGCCGAATATGCGCACGAAGATGAGCGGAAGGTTGAGCGCCAAGACGGACTCCGGCACGGCCGCGGCGGCGCTGATGAGATAACCCGAGGTCACCATGAGCCCGGCCGCGAAGGCGAACGTCGCCGCGCCCAGCAGCAGCGCGAACGCGAGCGTTTTGCGATAGCGCTTGAAGAAGGGGCGCACCCAGCGGTCCTGGCGCCACGTGCGCGCGAACTCCGCCGTCCTCATGCGGCCTCGCCCCCCATCTGCAGGGCGAGCCGCGCGTAGGCGCCCCCGGCGCCTGCCAGCTCGGCGGGATCGCCCGCCTCCACCACGCGCCCGTCCTCCACCACTAGCACCGTGTCCATGTCGACCATCCAGTGCAGCCGATGCGTGGCGAAGAACACGAGCCTGCCCCTCATAAGCGGCAGCATACGCTCTTTGAGCTCCAGCTCCGTCTCTATGTCCAGATGCGCCGTCGGCTCGTCGAACAGCAAAACGCGGCGCTCCCCGTCCAGAAACGCGCGCGCCAACGCCACCCGCTGCGCCTGGCCGCCCGAAAGCGCGCGGGCGCCCTCGCCCACCAGCGTGTCAAGGCCCTGGGGCAGTTCGGCCACCAGGGCGTCCAGGCCCATCGCGGCCACAGCGCGCTCCACGTCGGCCTCGGATGCGTCCGGGCAGTAAAACGCCACGTTGTCGCGCAGGGTGGCGTGGAAGATGTAGGGGTTTTGCGGGATGTAGGCGATCTGACGCTGCCAGTCGCTCCGATGCAAATCGCCCACCTCGACGCCCCCCAGGACAAACAAGCCCGCCTCGGGGCGCGAGAATCCGGCCACAAGCCCCACAAGCGTGCTCTTGCCCGCCCCGCTCGCGCCCACGATGCCCACCCGCGCGTTGCCCCGCACCGAGAACCGGACGTCGTCGAGCACCCGATGGTCGGCGTAGGAGAAGCCCACGCCCCGCGCCTCGAACGTCGCCCGCTCGCTCCACAGGGGAAGGGCGGCCGCGCCCCGGAGCGCCGCGTCGTCCGCCGCCGGCTCCTCCTCGACGATCTCCAGCACCGACCTCAACGCGTTCTTGCCGTCGAGCGAGGCGTGGTAGTCGGCGGCGAACTCGCGCACCGGCTTGAAGTACTCCGGCACCATGATCAGCACCGCGAGCGCCGGGAAGAACGGCAGCGCCCCGTCCACCAGCCGAAAGCCCAGCATGATGGCCACGGCCGCCAGCGCGCCGGTGGCGAACAGGTCAAGCACCGAGCTTGACAAAGTGGCGACGCGCAGCGTCTTCATGGTGGCCTCGCGGAAGCGCTCGCTCGCCTCGTAGATGCTCGCCCCGAACGAGCGGCCCCGGCCGAACAGCTTGAGCGTGTCGATGCCGCGCAATGCGTCGACGAAGGTGTTGGACAGCGCCTGGAAGGTCGCGTGCTGCTTGGCCGCCTCGTCTTGGGCCGTGTGCCCGAGGATCACCATGTACAAAACGATGAAGGGAAACATCGCAAGCGCGATGACGCCCGACACCCAGTCAAGCGGAAAGATCCACAGCAGGAGCACCAGAGGAACCGCCACCACGCCCACCGCCTTGGGGAGGATGAGGCGGATGTAGGTTTCCACCTGGTCGATCCCCTCCACGACAAGCGTGGCCACGTTGCCGGTGCCGCGCGCCTGCACCACGCCCGCGCCCCCTTCGAACACCCGCAAAAGCAGCCGCCGGCGCAGCTCGTCTGCGCGCTCGGAGGCATAGCGCTCCAGATGCGCCTCCTGCACCGACGCGAGGAGCTGGCGTCCGACAAAGCAGGCCAGAAACACCGCGACA
>NZ_CBDTNW010000193.1:0-8141 GCF_965361815.1 Rubneribacter sp. | reverse complement strand
GGCGGGACCGCTCTATTTGGGTGGGGGTGGGTTTTGTGCTTCCCCCTACCCCCCGCAGCGACCCGGCCCGGCCCGCGCAGTCGGCGGTTTAGCAGAGAGAGCTGTTTCGCTGAAAAATCACCAGATTGCGACGTTTTTCAGCCCGACCCGCCAACCTCTCCCTTTCGCCGCCAACAAAGGCCCAGGTGGAATATGCGAGCATGTGCGTCTTCGCCGTCAGAACCGCCCACGACCCCCGCGAAGCGTCGCAATCTGGCTGTTTTCCAGCACAGACAGCGCCCTCCCTGCCAAACCGCTGTTGGCAGAGGTCGGGCCGGGACGCTGCGCATCATGTGCGACCAACTCGCGTCTGCGGCCAACCTGCAGGCGCAGTCGGCCGCAGATGCGACCGACCCACGAGCGCGATGGGCACGCAGCGCGGTGGGCGCGGCCCTCGTCGACGACGGTTTGACAGAGAGGGGCATCAGACGCCCGAAGGGGTCGGCACCCGAAGCGCCCCGCCCTCTCCGGATGACAACGCCGATAGAAACCGAACTCCCACGTCAATCGACCGTTGACAACCGGCAGCCGGCAGTCATCAGCGGCTAGGCTCCAGTCGGCAACCATCAGCGGCCGGGCTCCGGTCGGCCTCCATCAGCCGCCAGCCATCAGCTACCAGTCACCGACAGCCGGCAGTCATCAACCGACAACCGCCAATCGAAGGCCACGCCTGGCTGCCGGTAGCCGCCAATCGCCAGCCAGCAGCCGTCGGCCGGCCGTCAGCAGCGAGGGCTTACAGCTCCTTGGAGTACTCGGCCCACCAGGCCAGTACCTTGTTGCGCAGCTCCTCGGGCGAGCCGTCGTTGTTGAACACCACGTCGGCCGCCTCGATGCGGTCCGCGTCGGTGATCTGCTGCGCGATGCGACGGCGCACGTCGGCCTCGTCCCAGCCGGACTTCACCGCGCGCTCGATGCGCATGTCGAGCGGCGCGAGCACCGCCATGACCACGTCGGCGTCGTAGGCAAGCGACGAATGCCGGTTCTTGAACACGGACTGCTCCACCACCACGGCCGCATGGCCCTCGCGCTCAAGCTCGGCCACGCGGTCGGTGAACGCCTCCTCTATGCGCGGCAACGTGATGCGGTTGAGCTTGCGCGTCTCGGCCGGGTTCACGAAGGCCTTCGCCGCAAGGTCGCGGCGGACGATCTCGCCATCGGACCCCAGGATGTCCGCGCCGAACGCATCGACCAGCTCCTCTTTCACCGTGTCCCACAAAAGCACATCGTGGCCCACCTGATCAAGGTCGATATAGGGCAGGCCCTGGTCGACGAGGGCCTTGCGCGCCGTGGACTTCCCAGCACCCATGCCGCCGATGACGAACAGCTTCTTCATGCTTGCTCTACCTCCTCGATCATGCCGCCCCCGAGCACGGTGTCGCCCTCGTACAGGACGGCGCACTGCCCCGGCGCCGTCGTCGGCTGCGCAGCCCGCAGCGCCACCCGCACGCGCCGGTCGCCTTCCGGCTCCATGATACACGCAACGGGCCGGCTCCGGTAGCGCAGTTTCACCATCGCCTCGCGCGGGCCGTCGAGCGCCTCGAACGCCTGCCAGTTCATGCCCGACACGCGCACCGCCCCGATGCGCGCCTCGTTGGCAAAGCCCACCACCAGCTCGTTTGCGGCCACGCGCTTCTCCACCACATAGTAAGGCTCGGCGGCGGCGATGCCGATGCCTTTGCGCTGCCCCACGGTGTAGCCCGGCAGCCCCTCGTGCCGCCCCAGCACCCGCCCCGTGCGGTCCACAACATCGCCCGGCTCCCCCGCCGCGCCGCGCTCGCGCAAAAAGTCCCGGTAATCGCCCTCTATGAAGCACACGTCCTGGCTCTCCGGCTTCTCGGCCACGGAAAGCCCCAGATCAGCCGCCATCACGCGCACCTCGGCCTTCGTCATGCCGCCCAACGGCAGCACGAGGCGGGCCAGCTGCTCCTGGGAGAGCAAAGCCAGCATGTAGCTTTGGTCCTTGCGCGCGTCAAGCGCGGCCTTCACGACGAAGCGCCCGTTCGCGGACAGCTGCGCGACGCGCGCGTAATGGCCGGTGGCGATGCGATCGCAGCCCAACTCGGCGGCGACGGACGCGAGCGCCGGCAGCTTGCAGCAGGCGTTGCACCCCACGCACGGGCTGGGCGTGAGGCCGCGCGCGTACGCCTCGGCGAACGGCTCGACCACGCACCGCTCGAACAGCGCCGTCGCGTCGTGGACCAGATGGGCGACTCCCAGCGCCTCGCACACGCGCGCGGCATCCGCCTCGGCGGCGCGCGCGCCCGCGTCGTCGTGGAAGCGGCACGTCACGCCCACCACCTGGAAGCCCGCGCGCAAAAGAAGCGCGGCCGACACCGCGCTGTCCACGCCCCCGCTCATCCCGAGCGCCACCCGAGGGGGCCGCCCGGCACAACCGATTCCCTGCGAATCCGACACGATCCTCCACCAATCTTGAAACCGCCCGACTTCGCCATTATAGGGCAAGCGCGCTGGTATACTGGTGAGTTGCGCCGAACACGAGAAGAACAGGAGGGCGCCGGACATGCCGGCCGAACACGCCAAGACGAAGTCACGCTACATCCCCGCCCTCGACGGCCTGCGCGCGTTCGCCGTGCTCGCCGTCATCGCCTACCATATGGGCATGGCCTGGGCCCCGGGCGGCCTGCTGGGCGTCACCGTGTTCTTCGTGCTCTCCGGCTACCTCATTACCAGCCTGCTGCTCATCGAATGGGACAACACCGGCCGCATCGACCTGCCGCAGTTCTGGCTGCGCCGCGTCCGCAGGCTCTTCCCCGCCATCGTGTTCGTCATCGCGTGCTCCGCGGCGCTGTTCACCGTCTTCGACCACAGCCTGCTCACCAAGCTGCGCGACGACATGTGGGCCGCGCTGCTCTGGGTCACGAACTGGTGGTACATCCTGCGCGACGTCTCCTACTTCGACGCGCTGGGCGCGCCTTCGCCGCTCACGCACTTCTGGTCGCTTGCCATCGAGGAGCAGTTCTACGTGATCTGGCCGCTCCTTCTGTTCGCGGCGCACAAGCTGGGGGTCAAGCGCGCCGCCATGCGCAACGCCACGCTGGCGCTGGCCGTGGCCTCCGCCGCCGAGATGGCCTTGCTCTACACCCCCGACGCCGACCCGAGCCGCGTGTACTACGGCACGGACACGCGCGCGTTCTCGCTGCTCATCGGCGCATGGTTGGCGTTCGTGTGGCCCTCGCACCTGCTGGGCGCGAAAAGCGGCGTGCGGTTGACCAAGCGGGAGCGCACGGTGTTCGACGGGGTGGGCGCGGCCGCTTTCGCCGGGCTTGTGGCCATGGCCGTGCTGGCGGACGGCTTCTCTCCGTTTTGGTACTACGGAGGAACGCTGCTCGCCTCTATTCTGACCGCTGTCCTCATTGCCGTCATGGTGCACCCGGCCAGCGCTCTTGGCAGGGCGGCCAGCGCCAAGCCGCTTGTGTGGGTGGGGCTGCGCTCCTACGGCATCTATCTATGGCACTACCCGCTCCTTCTGCTCATGAGCCCGCAAAGCGCCATCGGCGAGACGCCGTGGTGGATGTACCCGGTGCAGCTCGCGGTCATCTTCGCGTGCGCCGCGTTCTCGTACCGCTTCGTGGAAAATCCCATCCGCCGCGGCTCCATCGGCGCGTTCGTGCGCCGCGTGCGCGCGGGCGAGGTGGACATGCCCGACTGGCTGCACCTGCACGCCATCCCCGCCGTGGCGGCAGCGGCCGTGACCCTCACCGCGGTAGGCGGCCTTGTGCTCGTCCCGCCCACCGCGGCTATCGAGGGCGCCGATTTGCTCAAAGACGAGAGCGCCCACACCGCCGGGCTGCCGCCCGCGCCCGCCGAAGGGGAGGCGCCCGCCGAGGAGCGGCCCCGACTCGACCTCATCATGATAGGCGACTCGGTTTCCGTGCGCGCCATCCCCGCCTTCCAGGAACGGTTCCCCTACGGCGCCATCGACGCCGCCGTGAACCGCCAGCTGCCCGTCGGGCGCGACGTGTACGCCTCCTATGCCGACCAGGGCATCGTGGGCGACGTGGTGGTGTTCGCGCTGGGCACCAACGGCGCAGTCACCGACGAGCAGGTGGACGAGCTTGTCAACACCGTGGGACCCGACAAGCAGGTGTTCTTCGTCAACACGCGCAGCCCGCAGAACTGGGTGGCCGACACCAACGCCGCGCTCGCGCGGGGGGCGGAGCGCCACGGCAACGTGAGCGTCATCGATTGGTACGGCGCCAGCGCGAGCCGGGGGGATTGGTTCGACGGCGACGGCACGCACCTGTCGGAGGAGGGCTGCCAAGCCTACATCGACCTCGTCCACAGCGCAGTGGCCCCGCTTCTGCCCGCCCACGAGGAGGGCGACCAGGCGGCCAGCGCGCAAACCCCGCTCCAGGCGACCGTCGCCCAGGCGAAGACCGCGGCAACGGGCGCCGTCGCCCCGCTCGTCCGGAACATGGTCGACGGCATGGCGCAAGAGCGGGAGCAGTAAGGACCGAGGGTCGCGATCACGGGGAGGGGGAGGCATGGTACGCGAGCGAACGGGGGCTTCGTCCATCGACCGACGACCCCCAACATGGCCGCTGCTCGGATTGGCTCTGGTCGTACTATGGAGCTGCTTTCTCCTCAAGCCGCTCGACGCGCTCGCCCCCGCTTCGTTCGAGGCGTTCTACGCAGCCCAAGGCGCAACCATGCTCGCAGCGGCCGCGTTCTCCTCCCGCCGCAAAGCCGATCCCCCGCCGCTGCTCGACTACCCGTTCGCCCTGGCCATGCTCCTCTCTCCCTTCATCGCGCAGTTCCCCCATCCTGTCTTTCACGAAGCCAGCCTGCTGGCAGGCGGCATACTGGGCGGTTGTTCCTGGTCGTGGTTTTTGGCGCGCTGGTTTTCCCTGTACACGCAGCTGCCGACGCGTTTCATGCTCATCTGTTTGATGGGAGCGCACGCGCTCATGCCGCTTTTGCGGCTCCCCCTTGAGTTCGTGCCGCTCACCGCAGCCCTCGCCATCACCGCCATCGTGCCCATCGTCATCGTCCCCTTGTTGAGGAGGGCCTCCCTGAGCATCTCCGAAGCGCGGGCCGCGCAAAACGAGCAAAGCGAGCGGGAGCCCCTCCCGCTTGACGGATCCAACCTGAGAACCGTCATAGGGGAACTTGTCGTTTACGGCGTTGCCGTGGGGCTGTTCCGCATCAACGCCGACACCGCATCCCTTCCCTGGCAGCTTATCGTGGCGGGTCTTGCCGTGAAATCGGCCATCCCATTGATCTTGCTGTGGCTCGTGTGGCGCGCCCGCGGCGGAATGAGCCTCAACCTGGTGTGCCAAATAGGAATCGTGTTCATCCTCATAGCCGTCTCGGCAGCTTCGAGCCAATGGCAGAACCCTCCCGCCGCGTTCGCCATCTTCGACTGCATGCGCCAAGCCGTCTACATCCTGCTCACATTGGCGCTCGCAGCGCTCACGCAGCAAACCCGGACGCGACCCGCCGTCGTGTTCGGCGTCGGGTGGGGCTCCTACACCGCAGCCGTGTTCCTTGGCATGCTGGCCGCCGACGCGCTGGGCACGCAAGGCGTCCACGCCGGCACGCTCGCCGTGCAGCTCGTCTGCATCCTGGCTGTCACCACCATCCTCGCATTCACCTTGAAAGACGATCTGGACATGCGCCTGTTCTCCACCAAGCCTCCGGAAGAGCCGCCGCCCATACAAAACTTCGAAGAGCTCGACCGCCGCTGCGAGGCGCTTGCGCGCGAGCGAGACCTCACAAGCCGCGAGCTTGACGTGATGAAGCTCATCTGCCGGGGCCGCTCCAAGCGCTACATCGCCGAGCACCTGATCATCTCCGAGAACACCGTGCGCAGCTACGCGAAGTCGCTCTACCGCAAGCTCGACATCCACAGCCGCCAGGAACTCATGAGCACCATAGGGCTGGAAGAGGAATAAAGCACCTGGTAGAAGCCGACCACCCGTCCCGGGTGGTCGATCCTCCCCCGAAAAACGACACCGAACGTGCGTAGCGAGACCCCCGCGCCTCCCGCCAGAATGCGAACCAGCCCGGAACCGACCGGGAAACCGTTTCGCAAGGAGGGACAGCATGCACGCGACAAGCAACGGAAAACGCGCGGGAATCGACCGCCGCAGCTTCCTCAAAGGCGGCGCCGCCCTAGGAGGCATGGCGGCCCTGACGGGCCTTGCCGGATGCTCGGGCGCGCAAGGCGCGACGTCCGGCTCGGAAAGCTGGATGCCCGAGCGGTGGGACGCGGAGGCCGACATCGTGGCCGTGGGCGCCGGCGGCGCCGGGCTGGCCGCCGGCATTGAGGCGCGCGACCTGGGCCTTGACATCATCGTCTTGGAGTCGCAGTCGAAGGTCGGCGGCAACAGCGCCATCTGCAACGGAGGCATCTGCATACCCGGATCGCCCCTGCAAAAGGAGCAGGGCATCGAAGACTCCCCCGAGCTTATGGCCAAGGACCTGCTCGAGTACACGAAGGAGGACAACTACCCCGAGTACATAGAGCTGCTCGCCGAGCAGCAAGGGCTTCTGTGGGAGTGGCTCACGGACCTCGGAGTGGAGTTCCGCGCGGAAAGCCTCATCGGCACCACGGGCCAGTCGGTGCCCCGCGAGCATCACGTGGCCCCCGGCGGCGCCATCAACACGCTCGCTGAGGCGGCCGAGGAGCGCGGCGCCGACATCCGGCTGAACACGCCCGCAACGCACTTCATCCAAAACCCCGTCACGAAAGAGGTCATCGGGGTGCAGGCGCAGGACAAAAGCGGGAACCCCCTGTACTTCAAAGCCCGCAAAGGCGTGCTTCTGTGCTCCGGAGGATACGCGCGCAACGTCGACATGCTCAACAAGTGGGTGTTCGGCGCGGGCGCCGAAGTGTATATGGACGGCTGCATGGACGATATCGGGCAGGATGGCTCGGGCATCCTCATGGCCATGGAGATAGGGGCCGACACGCGCCACATCGACTACTTCAACATGCTGACGGCCCGCAATCCCAAGGGCGGCATCAGCGACGCATGCTCCATCTTCCACGTGGGCGCCGTCTTGGTGAACAAGGAGGGCGAACGCTTCGTCAACGAGGCGCAAGGCTACATCAACGTGTGGAACGAGGTGAACGCCCAAACCGACCAGAGCTGCTTCCAGATATGGGACCAGACCATCTTCGATGCGTACGCGGACAACGACAGCGCCTACTATTCCATGGCCAAACTCACGGACTCGGGGCTTTTGCTGCAAGCGAACACGTTCGAGGAATTGGCCGGCCTCATGGGCGTCCCGGCCGACGCGCTTGCGGCCACCATGGCCCGCTATAACGACGACGTGGCTTCCACCGGCCGAGACAGCCTGTTCGGACGCGAGCATCTGGTGTCCATGAACGCCGAGCCCGTCCCCGTCGTCACTCCGCCGTTCTACGCTTGGGAGACCACCAACTCCATCTGCTGCACCAAAGGCGGCATCCGGCAGGACGCCACGCAGGGATGCCAGGCCGTGAGCGTGATGGGAGACCTCATCCCCCGGCTGTACCTGGCCGGCAACGTGAGCGGCTACTGCAACTGCGGCATTATCCTCGGCACGCATAACGCGAACAACTCCTCCGGCATAGGCTTCGGCGGCGCGCTTGCGTTCGGCCGCTACTGCGTCCAGCAGATGGCCGGCAACGCAAACTGGGACGAGGCGTAACGCCCCTCCCCTCTGTCAAACC
Source organism: Rubneribacter sp. (assembly GCF_965361815.1). Taxonomy (NCBI): domain Bacteria; kingdom Bacillati; phylum Actinomycetota; class Coriobacteriia; order Eggerthellales; family Eggerthellaceae; genus Rubneribacter; species Rubneribacter sp. The sequence goes on along the minus strand of NZ_CBDTNW010000193.1, from coordinate 418 downwards.
AGGACTGACATAAGCCTGGCCGGGGTTCGGGCGGGGAGGGCCTCGCCCGGCGCCCGGCCAGGGAAGGCTCGGCCCGGGGTTCGGCAGACGCCGGTTCGCGTCAACGGCGGTTTAGCGGAGATGCGGCGAGAAGATGGCGAGAAATAACCGAAATCGGAAGCCTGCGCGCTCCTTGCGGGCTTCGCAAGAGCAACGCGCAAGGAGCGACCAGGGCTTTTTCGACGATCCGGAAAGGTGCGTGGCCGATTTCTTTCCGACTTCGGTGAATTCTCGCCATCAACGGAGGTCCTTCCTGCTAAACCGCCGCCGGCATGGACCGGGCCGGGTCGCTGCACGCAGGCCGCCCGGGTGCCCCGGAAGCCCCCGACCCGCCGGGCGGGCCTTGCCCGACGCCCGACCGGAGGGGGCCCGGCCCGGG
>NZ_CBDTNW010000192.1:0-13416 GCF_965361815.1 Rubneribacter sp. | reverse complement strand
TCACTGCGGCGCTCACGGCGGCCGACGACGTGGACCTCATCCTGCCCCAGGCGGAAGCGTGCCTCCATCTGCTGGAGCTGCTGGCCGTCATCGGCGGGGCCGACAAGGGGCCGGCGGCGCTTTCCCTCGTGTACGGCGAGGAGGCCGCCTGCGCCGAGCAGGGGCTGGATTGGACGCGCGCCGAGCAGGCCTACGGCGGTTCCGAGGAGGACTTCGGCGAGGACGACGAGGACCTCGACCGCGACTACGACTACGGAGCGGGCCTGTACCCGGGTTATCCCGGCTATCCGGGCTACTCGGCCAACTAAGGGCGGTCGGGGCATGTCCGCCGATCCCGCGCCTCTCTCCCGCTGCGACCTCTGCCCGCGCGCCTGCGGCGCGAACCGGGCGGCGGGGGAGCGCGGGGCGTGCGGGGCGGGGCGCGCGCTCACGGTGGCCCGCGCGGCGCTGCATTTTTGGGAAGAACCTCCTTTGAGCGGGTCGCGCGGCAGCGGCGCGGTGTTCTTCGCGCACTGCCCGCTGCGCTGCTCCTACTGCCAAAACGCCGTGATAGCGGCGGGGGAGGCGGGCGCGGAGGTGGGCGTGGGCCGGCTGTCCGAGATGTTTTTGGAGCTTGCGGGGCAAGGGGCGCTCAACGTGAACCTGGTCACGCCCACGCATTACGCGATCGAGGCGCGCGCTGCGGTGGCGGCGGCGCGCTCGCGCGGCTTGGACGTGCCCGTGGTGTGGAACACGTCGGGTTACGAGACGGTGGCGGCCGTGCGCGGCAACGCGGGCGTCGTAGACGTGTACCTGACCGACTTCAAGTACGCCGACGCGGCCCTGGCGGCGCGCTACTCCCAGGCGCCGGACTACCCCGAGGTGGCGCTCTTTGCGCTTGACGCCATGGTGGAGGAGGCGGGCCCGCCCGTCTTCGACGAGGTGGACGGCATGCCGCGTCTTGCACGCGGGGTGGTGGTGCGCCATCTTGCGCTGCCCGGCGCGTTGGAGGACTCCAAGCGCGTGGTGCGGCTTGTGCACGAGCGGTTCGGCTCGGACGTGCTGCTGTCGCTCATGAACCAGTACACGCCCGTGGTGGCCGCCGCCGCGGCGGCCGGCGATGCGCGGGCGGCGCGGACGCTCGCGCGCTGCCCCGAGCTGGCCGGCCGCGTGGCGGAGGAGGACTACGAGAGGCTTTTGGACTACGCCGACGGCTTAGGGGTCGAGGACTACTTTTGGCAGGAGGGCGGCGCGGCCGAGGAGAGCTTCGTCCCGCCCTTCGACCTGACCGGCGTGTAGGGGGGCGGGGCGCATGGATTTGGGAAAGCTGCGGTGCTTTTGCCTGGTGTACGAGGAAAGGTCGTTTTCGAAGGCGGCCGACCGGTCGTACTTCTCGCGCCAGGCGGTGGGCAAGATGATCCGGGGCATGGAGGCCGAGTGGGGCGTGACGCTGTTTGTGCGGGAGGCCGGCGGCGTGGAGCCCACTTCCGAAGCCGACGCGATCTATCCGCTGGCGAAACGGGCGGTGGCCCTGTACGAGAAGATCCTCTCGGTCATCGACCGACCGCACGTGGGGGCGACGTCGCTTCCGGTGGCCGTGGCACGGGGCGTGTCAAGCTCGCTTCCCGGGCGGTTCTTCTCGTCGTTTTCCGCAGAGCATCCCGACGTTGCGCTTGACCTGCGCGTGGTGGACGCGCAGGAGTGCGAGGGCATGGTGGCCGACGGGCTGTGCGAGGCGGCGCTCGCGGTGGCGCCCGTCGAATCCTCGCGCGTGCGGTTCGTGTCGCTCAAGCGCGAGCCGCTCTACCTGTTCGGCTCGACGTCGGTGCTGAGCGAGCAGGGCGCTATCGAGCCGGGCACGAGCCTGTTTCTGCTGGACAGGAACTTCAAGCTGGACCGCATCCTTTTGGAGGAGAAGCGCTCGCTTGTGGAGGGCCTGCAGATCAGGGACGGGTTCGACGGCTACAGCATGATCGTGGAAATGGCGAAGGCGGGCCAGGGCGTGTGCGTGGGGCCCGCCTGCTACCTGCAAACCGCAGACGACGGCAGCCTGTTCCGCTGGCCCATCGAAAGCGACCGCTACCGCTGGGAGATCGTGTTGCTCGTGCCGGCGGCGGTCGAGCTGTCCCCGGCGGCGCAGCGTTTCGTCGCCTACGCCCTGGGCGCGCGCCTCGACTGAGGGGCCGCGCCCAGGGGCCGGGACGGTCAGGCCAGGCGCTCGGCGATGCGCCTGCCCGCCAGCCGTCCGCTGGTGAGGGCCCATCCCGAGGCGGCGCCTCCGTAGTCGAGGTACTGGTCGCGTTCGGTCATGAGGACGCCCATGGAGTCGGTTCCCACCGCGTACAGGCCCTCGATGGGCGCGGCGCCGTCGGCGCGCAGGACGTTGAGGTTGGCGTCGACGTCGAGGGCTCCGGCCGTGGTGTAGTAGAACGCGCAGCCCAAAAGCGCCCAGTAGGGGCCCTCCCCGATGGGCGTCAGGTGGTCGGGACTCTTTCCAAAGTCGTCGTCCCGTCCTGCCGCGCATCCCTCGTTGTAGGCGTCGACGGAGGATCGCAGCGCGTCCGGCCGCATGCCCGCAAGCTCCGCGAGTTCCTCCACCGTGTCGGCGCGGTGGGCGTAGCCGGTGGCCAGGGCCGCCTCCATCACCTCGTCGAGCCGCTTAAGCGGCGTGTCGAGCGGGATGGTTGACTGGCATCCCACGTAGCCCATGGACGGGCCGGGGTCGGCGTAGCGCAGCCCCCGCTCCCTGAAGGCGTCCAACTGATCCTGCGACCAGACGGTGTAGTACTCGGGACCGGCTTTGATGGCGCCGTGGGTGGCGAACTCCTCCTCGTTCATGAACCGTCGGCCCTCGCGGTCGACGGCCAGCGCGTCGGCTGCCACGGAGAGCGCGGTGGGCAGATCGCCTTCCGACCAGATGGCGGTGTGGCCGGTGAAGAACGACACCTCGTCCTTCTCGCGCGTGCCGAAGCCGGTGAGGTTGACGGGGAAGCCGGCGAGGTGCGACAAGGGCGGCACGCTGGGATTGAACGTGCCGGCGCCCAGATCGAGGGCCTGTTTGATCACGGCCCCGTCGTTGGTGGCCATGCCGTAGAGGTGCCAGGTCCCCGCCAAGGGGTAGTGGTCGTTCACCATGAAGCGGTCCATGAGCTCCTCGTTCTCGCCGAAGCCGCCGGTGGCGAGCACCACGGCCCGGGCTTTCACCTCGAGGGCCGACCCGTCGAAGCCCGCGGCCTCCACGCCGACGACCGCGCCCGACGCGTCGTCGCGCACCAGCTTGGTGACCTCTGTTTCCAACAGGTACTCGCCGCCCAGTTCCACGTACTGCTCCATGATGCCGTCGATGCGTCGTGCTAGCTCGGACTTGGTTCCGGTGAGCGTGTAGGGCGAGTACGTGTAGCAGCAATTGTAGACGGCGTAGCTCGAATGCCCGGGTCCGGGCAGCTCGTAGGGCCAGTCGTGGTCGAAGTGGAGCCAGTCGATGGTGGCGCCGGATTCGGAGAGGAAAAGGTCCACCAGCTCCTCCTTCGCGTCGCCGCGCGTGCGCTCGAGCCAGTCGGCGCGCAGCGCCGCGGCGTCCACGAAGTCCGCGCCGCCGTTCTTCTCGGCTTTGAACCGCGGCGGGTTGACGGCGAGGGACTCGCTTGTGACGCACAGGGTGCCGCCGTACTTGCCCGCCTTCTCGAGGGCGAGCACGCTGAGCCCCTGCTCGGCGCACGAGAGCGCGGCCGCCATGCCCGCGCCGCCCAGCCCTATCACCACCACGTCCTTCTCGATGGTTCGAGCGGGGGCGGGCTTGTGCTCGGCCCTTCGCAGCCACTGGGCCACGGCCTCGGGACCTGCGCCCGCCGCTGCGAAGGCGTCCTTCACGCACCGCTCCAAAGCCAGCCGGATGGCGCTGCTCGTCATGGTGGCGCCGGTGACGGCGTCGACGGAGAGGGCCTGGTGCTCCAGCACGCGCGGGATGTAGGTGTCCACGGCGGCGCGCAGCATCAGCTCCGTCTCCAGGTTCTCCCCCGTCACCTCGACGGCGTCTATGGATCGTTCCGAGACGGTGACGTCCAGGGTGAGCGGGATGCCGGGGTAGTGGCCGTGCGCGACGGCCGTGTAGGTGCCGGGGGCCATGTCCGCCTCTGCGGCCGAGGCTCCCAGGGCGGCGGCCTTCGCGCAGGCGGCGGCGTCCAAGATGGCCACCGAGGTGACGGTGGCACCGCTCACCGTATCGACGTCGACGCTTCCGCTTGCGTTCATGGCGTCCTGCAGCGCCGCGACGGCGCGCCCGCCGCGGTCGGGCGTCTCGAAAGCGCCCTCCACGACGACGTCCGACACGGCGCCGCTTTCCGGATCCGCCGTCAGGCTGACGGTGACGTCGCCGTTGAAGCCCGGCACGGTGGCCTGCGCGCCGCCGTTTGGCGAGGTCGCACCTGGCGAGGAGCATCCTGCGACGAGGGACCCCGTGCCCAGGATCGCCCCGCCGAGCGCGACGCCCGCGCCTTTGACGAACTGCCTGCGTGTGATTGCCATGCTGTTCCCTCCTTGACTCGTTTTCCTTCTCTGCGTCCCGATGAAAGCATGTGCGCGTGCCTGCGGGGAAGAACCGGACGGTTTCCGCAGGGAAACGAAGCGTTGTCGCCGCAGGCGGGAAGGGCCCTTGGCCGAAAGGGAGGCCGCGCCTTGGACGGGCGCGGGCCCTTCCGCCGCGTTCGAGGTATAATCCGAACCGGCAAGGCCGCAACGGCGCGGAAGGTCCGAGACGAAAGGAAGGCCTGCGATGTTGTTCTCCAAGATCATGGTTCCCTACGATGGGTCCGAGCATGCGAAAAGCGCGCTCGAGTACGCGAAGAGCCTGGCCGAGGCGCTGCCCGATGCGAGGTTGGACGTGGTGCACGCCATCCCGTCGGGCGTGATGGGCCTTGACGAGCTGGGAACGCACGGCTCGCTTGACGGCGTCCCCTTGGGCATGACGGAGTACGCGCAGTACTCGGGCGTGGTGCAGCCCGTGCTCGACCAGGCGCGCGAGAAGGTGGTCGCCAACCTGGGCGGCGCGCTCGAGGCGCTGGGGGATCGCGCCGAGGTTCACGTGGTGGCGGGGACGTCGACCGTGGCGGCGCTGCTGCGCCATGCGCAGACGAGCGGCTGCGACCTCATCGTCATGGGGCGGCGTGGCTTGGGCGCCATCCGCGGCATGATAGGCAGCGTGAGCTACGGCATCCTGCACGGCACCGACGTTCCCGTGCTCACGGTGAAATAGCGTTGCCCGACGGACCGCGACAAAAAGGAGAGGAGAGCTTGTGAACCTGGTTTGCTTGGATTTGGAGGGCGTGCTGGTGCCCGAGATATGGATAGCCTTCGCGCGCGAGACGGGCATCCCGGAGCTTGAGCGCACCACGCGCGACGAACCCGACTACGGAAAGCTCATGGACTACCGCCTGGGCATCCTGCGCGAGCGGGGGCTGGGCCTGGCTCAGATCCAGGACACCATCGCGCGCATCGACCCCTTGCCGGGCGCGCGGGAGTTTCTGGACGAGCTGCGTGCCAAGGCGCAGGTCATCATCATCAGCGACACGTTCACCCAGTTCGCCATGCCGCTCATGGAAAAGCTCGGGTGGCCCACGCTGTTCTGCAACGAGCTTGAGGTGGCGCCCGACGGCGAGGTCGTGGGCTTCAAGATGCGCTGCGAGCAGTCGAAGCTCACCACCGTGCGCGCTTTGCAGTCGTGCGGGTTCGACACCGTGGCAGCCGGCGACAGCTTCAACGACTTGGGGATGATCAGGGCCGGGAAGGCGGGCTTTTTGTTCAGGAGCACCGATTCCATCAAAGCCGACAACCCCGACCTGCCCGCCTTCGACGAATACGGCGACCTGTTGGCCGCCATCGAGGAGGCTCTCGGGTAGGCCGCCCGCCCCTCCTCACGGGTTTCCCGGACGCCGCATCCCCGCGTCCGGGAAACCCGATGGAAACAAGGTATCCACGCGCCTGAAACAATCTCGCCGTACGCTGGAGACGTTGCGGAAAGCGAGGAGGCTCCCGTCTTCGCGGAGAGGGGCGCGCTCGGAACGGACCTCCGGGGCGCGTTCGCGCCTGTTCGGGGGATGGGGGCTTCCTCGCCTTCCGCCTGCAGCACGGAAAGAGGGCAGACGAGGAGACGTTTATGAGGCAGCCCGCATCGTTGCGCGAAGGCGACGTGAGGATACCGTCAGGCTGCGCCATAGCCGGCATCATGGACAGGACCGGCGGGCGCCATGACGGGCGCGACATCCTGAAGGCCATCGCGCTCATGCACGACAGAAGCAACGGCTTGGGCGGCGGGTTCGCCGCCTACGGCATCTATCCGGAGTACGCCAGCCTGTACGCTTTTCACATCATGTACGAGAGCAAGGAGGCGCGCGACCGCACGGAGGCGTATCTCGACGTTCATTTCATGAGCGAGAAGCAGGAGCGCATTCCCACCGAACCGGTGAAGTCCATCCAAGACGCGCCCGACATCTGGCGCTACTTCGTCGCGCCCCATCCGGTGAAGCTCAACATGAGCGGGCTTGACGAGGCCGAGTACACCATGCAGCACGTGTTCCACATCAACGCGGCCATCCCCGGCGCGTTCGTGGCCTCCTCGGGCAAGAACATGGGGGCGTTCAAGGGCGTGGGCTACCCCGAGGACATCGGCGAGTTCTACCGCATCGGCGACTACAAGGCGTGGCTGTGGACGGCCCACGGGCGCTTTCCCACGAACACGCCGGGCTGGTGGGGCGGCGCGCATCCCTTCACGCTTCTGAACTGGTCCATCGTGCACAACGGCGAGATCTCCAGCTATGACGCGAACCGTCGCTACGTCGAGCAGTTCGGCTACGAATGCTCGCTTCAGACGGACACCGAGGTGATCACCTACCTGTTCGATTTGCTGGTGCGCCGCCATGGGCTTTCCCAGGAGCTGGCCGCGCACATCCTGTGCGCAAGTTCGTGGGACGAGATCGACAAGATGGACCCCGAGCGCGCCGAGTTCGAGACGGCGCTGCGCTGCGTGTACGCGAGCGCGCTCATCAACGGGCCCATGTCCATCATCTTGGGCTCGGACGAGGGCCTGCTCGCGCTCAACGACCGGCTGAAGCTGCGCGCCCTCATGGCGGGCGAGAAGGGCGACATGGTGTATTTGGCCTCCGAGCAGGCGGCCATCGAGCTTGTGTGCCCCGATGTGGAGAACGTCCGCGCCATCGACGGGGGCGTGCCCTTCGTCGTGCAGAGGGAGGGCCGATAAATGCTCGATTACCTGCTTCCCCGTTACAAGGTGCTGCGCGACGTCGACCTGTGCGTCAAGTGCGGCGTGTGCGAGCGCTCGTGCGCCAACGAGGTGCACGTGGTGGACGACGAGCTTGGCCGCGTGACGGCCGACCATGCGCGGTGCGTGAACTGCCAGCGCTGCGTGGTCATGTGCCCCACGCAGGCGCTCGCCATAACGAACTGGCCCCAGGTGGGAAACGGCAGCACCAACTGGACGCTTTCGGCCATGCAGGACATCGCCAAGCAGGCGCAAACAGGCGCGGTGCTGCTGTCGTCCATGGGCAACCCGCAGCCTCACCCCATCTACTGGGACCGCCTGCTGCTCAACGCGAGCCAGGTGACCAACCCCTCCATCGATCCTCTGCGCGAGCCGATGGAAACGCGGGTGCTGCTGGGCAGCCGCCCCGACGTCCTCAAGGTGAACGAGCGCGAGCGCACGCTGGCGGCCAAGATGCCCCCGCAGATCAAGCTGGACGTGCCCATCATGTTCTCGGCCATGAGCTTCGGATCTGTCTCGCTCAACGTGCAGAAGTCGCTGGCGATGGCCGCCGAGGAGCTGGGCACGTGCTTCAACTGCGGCGAAGGCGGCCTGCATCGCGATCTTGAGCGCTACGGCGACCATGCCGTGGTGCAGGTGGCCAGCGGGCGCTTCGGCGTGGATCCGCACTACCTGAACGCCGCCGCCATGATAGAGATCAAGATAGGCCAGGGCGCCAAGCCCGGCATCGGCGGGCACCTGCCCGGCGAGAAGATAGACGAGGAGGTGTCGCGCACCCGCATGATCCCGCAGGGAACCGACGCCATCTCGCCCGCGCCGCACCACGACATCTACTCCATCGAGGATCTGCGGCAGCTGGTGTTCTCGCTCAAGGAGGCCACGCGCTACGAGAAGCCCGTGGCCGTCAAGATAGCCGCAGTGCACAACGTGGCGGCCATCGCGTCGGGCAGCGCGCGGGCCGGGGCCGATGTGATAGTGGTGGACGGGTTCCGCGGCGGCACGGGCGCGGCGCCGGCGCGCATCCGCGACAACGTGGGCATCCCTATCGAGCTGGCGCTGGCGGCGGTTGACCAGCGTTTGCGCGACGAGGGCATCCGCTCGAAGGTGAGCCTGGTGGCAGCGGGGTCCATCCGCAACTCGGCCGACGTGGTGCGCGCCGTGGCGCTGGGAGCCGACGCGGTGTACGTGGCCAGCGCCGCGCTCATAGCCCTGGGCTGCCACCAGTGCCAGGACTGCGCGAGCGGCAAGTGCAACTGGGGCATCGCCACGCAGCGCCCCGACCTGGCGCGCCGCCTCAATCCCGAGATAGGGGCCGAGCGCGTGGCGAACCTTGTGCGCGCGTGGAACCACGAGATACAGGAGATGATGGGCGGCATGGGCATCAACGCCATCGACAGCCTGCGCGGCAACCGGCTCATGCTGCGCGGGATAGGGCTCACCGAAACGGAGCTTTCGATACTCGGCGTGAAGCATGCGGGAGCGTGATGGGGATGAAGAGGATCTATGCGATAGAGGCGTGGTGCATCGACTGCAAGCGCTGCGAGGTGGCGTGCAAGACGTTCCACTCGGCCAGCAGGGACACGGTGAAGGCGCTCACCCTCGAGTTCCCCGAGCCGCGCAACCGCGTGCGCGTGGAGGGCGACGCCCATCGCTCGATAGCGGTGAACTGCCGCCACTGCGCCGACCCGAAGTGCGTCGAGGGATGCATCTCCGGCGCCATGACGAAGGACCCGGTCACCGGGGTGGTCACCTCGGACCCGCGGAAGTGCGTGGGGTGCCGGACGTGCGTGGCGCTGTGCCCCTTCGGCTGCGTGCGGGTTGAGGAGGCGGCGGGCAAGGAAATAGCTTACAAGTGCGACCTGTGCGGCGACGACCTGGGGCAGCCGGGCGATCCCAGCTGCGTGAAGGCTTGTCCGAACAGGGCGCTCGTGTTTGTGGAAAGCGAGGAATGCTCATGAGCGAGCGGTTCGCCAACTACCTCATTATCGGCAACTCGGCGGCAGGCGTGGCGGCTGCGGAGCGCATCCGCGAGCTTGACGCGGACGGATCGGTGCTCGTGGTGAGCCGCGAGCCGCACGCCGCTTACGGGCGTCCGCTCATATCGTATCTGGTGGAGGGAAAAACCTCGCTTGACCGTTTGGATCTTAAAGAAAAGGGGTTCTACGAGAGCCGTGGCATCGAAACCCTGCTAGGAGCCCAGTTCGAAGTCGTGTCGCTTGACGCGGAAGCGCACGAGGCGTTCTTGTCATGTGGGGAAAAGGTTCGCTATGGGAAGTGCTTGCTGGCAACGGGCAGCGTTCCGTTCGTCCCTCCCATAGAAGGGATCTCGGGCAGGGACAACGTGTTCACGTTCCTCTCCCTCGATGACGCGCTGGCTGCGCAGGCCGCCGTGGACGAAGCGCGCGTCTGTGCCCATGCCGCCGGACGCGCGTGCCGAGTGCTGGTCATCGGCGGAGGGCTTATCGGCCTCAAAGCGGCCGAGGCATTCTGCCACCATGCGGACGACGTGGTGGTTCTGGAGCTTGCGGAACGCATCCTGCCCGCCGTGCTCGACAACGAGGCGGCGGCGTTGCTCGCGCGGATGCTCGACCATCACGGAATATCGTGCCGTCCGGGTGTGTCGATTTCCGAGTTGCGAGGGGAGGGCCCTTGCGCCACCACCGCTTTGCTGACTACCGGCGAAGAGCTCGACTGCGACGTGGTGGTGGCCGCTGTGGGCGTGAGGCCGAACTCAGCGCTGGCCGTGCAGGCCGGTGCCGAGCAAGGGCGGGGCCTTGTGTGCGGGCCCGACCTGCAGACGAGCCTTCCCGATGTCTACGCCGCCGGCGACGTGGTGCAGGTGACCGACGTGCTCGACGGCTCGCAGCGTCCGCTTGCCTTATGGCCGAACGCCGTGCGGCAGGGTAAGATCGCCGGTTCGTTCATGGCCGGTGCTCGCGATGCGGAGCCGTTCGAAGGAGGATTCGCCGTCAACGCGGTGGACTTCTTCGATGTGTCGCTGCTCACTTCCGGAATCATCAATCCGTCCGAGGACGCGGGCTGCGAGGTGCGCACGGACATCGAGGGCAATGCGTATGCGAAGTTCGTCACGAAAGACGGGCTGCTGGTGGGCTACATCCTGCTGAGCCGCCCGGAGAACGCGGGCATCTACACGGCGCTCATCGAACGGCGCGTTCCGCTTGTCGCGCTCGATGCCGGCCTGTTCGACCGCGCGCCGCTTAACTTGGACTTTTCGGCCGAGGCGCGCTGGGAGCGCCTGCACGCGCTCTGCCCCTTCGGCAGGGACGGGAAGGAGGAGGCATGACGTATGGAGGCGAAGAGGCGCCCGCGACGGCGACGGTGCGGCTCGGCACCGCGCATTTCACCGAGGCGAACGAGGCGGTGCGCGCCGCGCTCAGCGATGCGGACGAGGTGAGGGTGGAGGAGGCGCACGCGCAGCGCTACTTGGGCTGCGCCATGCCTGCGGGCAAGGCGCTTCGGGTGCACGGCGTGCCCGGCAACGACCTGGCGTGCTATCTGGACGGCGGCGAGGTGGAGGTGTTCGGCAACGCGCAGGACCAGGTGGGCAACACCATGAACGACGGCTGCATCGTGGTGCACGGCCGTTGCGGCGACGCGGCGGGCTACGGCATGCGCGGCGGCAGGATATTCGTGCGCGACGGCTGCGGCTGGCGCGTGGGCATCCACATGAAGCAGTTCCAAGACAAGCGCCCCGCCATCGTCATCGGCGGGGACGCGGGCAGCTTTCTCGGGGAGTACCTGGCCGGCGGCGTCATCGTGCTGTTGGGGCGTCCCGGGCGCTACCTTGCCACCGGCATGCACGGCGGCGTCATCTACCTGCGGCACCGCCTTGCCGACGACGAGGTGCCCGCAGGGCTGGTGCAAAAGCCGGCGGACGCCGATGACCGGGCGGTTCTCGCGGAGCTGCTCGGCCAGTACAACGAGCATTTCGCAGAGGAGCTTGGCGCGCCGGTGGAGGCGACGGGGGAGGGGTTCTTCCGATTGAGCCCCGCAAGCTCGCGGCCCTACGCCAGCATGTACGCGAACTGAGCAAGCGCCCGGGCGGACCCGGGCGCTTTTCGCCGTCACGCCCGATGCGCGGCGGCTTCCACGAACCCGACGAACAGCGGGTGCGGGCGCGTGGGGCGGCTTTTGAACTCGGGATGCCCCTGGGTGGCGACGAACCAGGGGTGGTCCGGCAGCTCGACCATCTCCACCAGCCGCCCGTCGGGCGAGGTGCCCGACACCGCAAGCCCCGCCTCCTCAAGCGCGCCCCGGTAGTCGTTGCTCACCTCGAAGCGGTGACGGTGGCGCTCGCTCACGAGATCGGTCCCGTACGCCGCGCGGGCGCGCGTCCCCTTTGCAAGGAGGCACGGATAAGCGCCCAGGCGCATGGTGCCGCCCTTGTCCCGCACGCCCTCCTGCTCGGGCATGAGGTCGATCACGGGGAAGGCGGCCTGCGGGTCGAATTCGGCCGACGTCGCGCCCGGCATGCCGACCACGTCGCGCGCGAACTCGCACACGGCCGCCTGCAATCCCAGGCAGATGCCCAAAAAGGGCACGTTCCGCTCGCGCGCGAAGCGCGCGGCCGCTATCTTGCCCTCGAAGGCGCGCTGGCCGAATCCCCCGGGCACCAGGACGCCGTCCATTCCGTCCAGCGCGGCCGCCGCCTCGTCGTCGCAGGTCAGCCCCTCACCGTCGATCAGGTGAACGTTCACGTGCCGGCCGAGGGCTATGCCTGCGTGCTTGAGCGCCTCTATCACGGAAAGGTAGGCGTCGGGAAGGCTCACGTACTTGCCCACCACGGCCACGTCGACCTCTTTCTGGCACGCCTTCTCCGCAGCCAGAAACGCGCGCAGCGGGGAAAGGTCGGCCGGCGGCGCCTCCATACCCAGCCGCGCGAGCACTTTGCCGTCGAAGTCCTGGTCGCGCAGCGCAAGGGGCACCTCGTAGATGGAGGGGGCGTCCACGCACGCCAGCACCTCCTCGGGAGCCACGTCGCAGAACAGCGCGATTTTCTCGCGCACGGCGGCGGGCACCTCGTGGTCGCTGCGGCACACGATGAAGTCGGGCTGCACCCCCAGCGACCGCAGCTCCTTCACGCTGTGCTGGGTGGGCTTGGTCTTCACCTCGTGGGCCGCGGCGATGTAGGGGACCAGCGTCACATGGACGAACAGCACCTCCCCGGCGGAGCGCTCCTTTTTGAACTGGCGCGCGGCCTCGATGAACGGCTGGGATTCGATGTCTCCGATGGTGCCGCCTATCTCCGATATGACGACATCGGCTCCCGAGCGCTCGGCAATGGCCCGCAGCCGCTCCTTGATGGCGTCGGTGACGTGCGGGATCACCTGCACCGTGCCGCCGAGGAAGTCGCCGTGGCGCTCGCGCGCGATGAGCGTCTGGTAGATGGAGCCTTGGGTGAAGTTGGACTCGCGCGAGAGGTTCTCGTCTATGAAGCGCTCGTAGTGCCCCAGATCCAGGTCGCCCTCGTGGCCGTCCTCGGTCACGAACACCTCGCCGTGTTGGTAGGGCGACATCGTGCCGGGGTCCACGTTGAGGTAGGGGTCCATCTTCTGCATGGTCACGCTCAGGCCGCGGGCTTTCAGCAGGTGTCCGAGGGAGGCCGCGGTGATGCCCTTTCCCAGCGAAGAAACCACGCCGCCGGTCACGAAGATGTGCTTTGCCATGATGCTCCTCACGTTTGGGCCGCAGCGAGCGGCCGGCTTCCAAACGTCTTTCGATTGTACGCCCTCTACGTTGCCGGGCGGCTCGCGGTTCCGTGATTTCATCCGTTGGAAACACGCGGTGCGCCCGCGCGCGGAGGGGCGGGCCGTTCGTAACAGTCATTTTCGCTTGTCGAAAACTTCTTGAAACACTGCGATCGTAGCGTAGGGGGAGGTTGAACGCGGCGGCACGACGCCGCCCTGGGACGGAAGAAGAGGAGCGCGTCCATGGCAAAGGTTTCGGAGATCTACGGTTCGATGGTGTTCAACGAGCACACGATGCAGGAGCGCCTGCCCTCGGCGACGTACAAGAGCCTGCTCAAAACGATACGCGAGGGCGCCCCGCTGGAGATAGAGGTGGCCAACGTGGTGGCGCACGCCATGAAGGAGTGGGCCATCGAGAAGGGCGCCACCCACTACACGCACTGGTTCCAGCCGCTT
>NZ_CBDTNW010000191.1:0-22379 GCF_965361815.1 Rubneribacter sp. | reverse complement strand
CCTTTCAAGGAGGCGCGCGGAAAGGCCGCGCGTTTCCCCAGGTAGGCAGCTCGCGGTTTTGGTTATCCTCTTTTGAGGATGTGGATTGGGGGCCGTTTTGTCCAGAAGGGCCGCCGTTCGCTGTTAAATCACCGTTGACACGAACCGGTGTTTGCCGAATCTCGGGCCGGGCTTCCCCTGATTGGGCGTTTTGGAAAGCCCCGTCTGCCCGTCGGAAAGGGCTCTCCGAAGCGCCGGCGGGGCCTTGCCCGGCGGCCCGGCCCATGCCGATCCCGGTTCAACAGGGGCGCTTTCGAAAGTTGGTCACAAACGTCGCCCTGTGGCACTCCGGGCGGTCGATTCGGCTCGCCAGCAAGCCGCACGATTCTCGCGACCTGGGGTTTCTCCAAGCGCGGAGGGCACAGAGGGCAGAAAACCGGCCCCGCGCGTGCCATAGGGTGCGGTTTGTGGCCAACTCGCGGGCAACCCCTCGCCGAGCCGCCGGCACGGGCCTGCGCCGGCCGGATTCCGGGCCGGTCCTCGCCCTACCGTCCCAGCGCACCGCCTTTGAGCACCAGCTTGACGCAGGTGCCGACGCCCAGCTCGCTTTCCACGTCCATATGGGTGCCCATTCCGAAGTACCCGCAAATGCGGTCGTGCACGTTTTTCACGGCAATGCCCAGCCCCGTGGACGATTCCGGATGCAGGATGTTCTGCCGCGCCTCCTCGGTCATGCCCACGCCGTCGTCGGCCACGCGGATGACCACGTCGTCGCCGGCCACCTCGCCCTTCACCAAAATGGTCAGCTTTCCCTCCGAGGGCATGGCGTGGCGCACCGCGTTCTCCACCAGCGGCTGGATCAAAAACGGCGGCACCAGCATGTCGTCCACGCGCGGATCGATGTCCTCCTCCATGACCACGCGATCGGCCCCGAAACGCGCCACCTCGAACGTGAAGTACCGCCGCGTCTGCTCCATTTCCCGAGCGAACACAATGAGGTCGGCCGAGTCCTCCAACGTGCGACGGTAGAACACGGCGAACTCCCGCAGCAGCTTGCGCGCGGTCACGGGGTCGGTGCGCACAAGCGAGGCGATGGTGTTGATGGTGTTGAACAGGAAATGGGGGTTGATCTGGCTTTGCAGCATTTTCAGCTCCATGCGCGTGGCCAGCTGCGTCTGCTCTTCCAACGCGGCCGCGGCCATCTGCGTGGACAGGAGCTGGCCGAACCCCTCGGCCATTGATTTCTGCGTCTCGCTGATGTGGCTGGCGCGCCGGTAGTAGAACTTGAGCGTACCGGCCACGGTGCGGCCGATGGTCAGCGGCACGATGATGGCGGCCTTGATGCTGGAATGGCCCCGCGGAAAGCCTATGTCCTCGGGCGTGAACAGGATGCGCATCGTGCCCTCCGCGATGGCGGCGTGCGTCGCATGCGTTCGGATGATGCTGCCGGTGGGGTTCGCCGACTCCTCGTGCCCGACATAGGCCAAGATGCGCTCTTTGTCGGTAATGGCCACCGCGATGGCGGCCGTGGCGGGAAGCAGCAGCTGGCAGATCTTCTGCGCTGCGGCAGGATCCATGCCCTCGCTCATGCACGCGAGCGTTTGGCTTGCCAGCTTGAGCATGGCGTTGGATTGGCGCGCGCGCACCGAGTCGGGGTCCATGTACAACCGGATGACCACCACAATGGACAGGGTGAACACCACGCCCGCGCAGGCCAGGGCCGCCATGTTGCGGTTCGGGCCCACCAGGTGCCAGATGAGCACCAACCCCGAGAGCACGGCAATCGTGAACATGAGCATCTCGAGCGTGAAGAAGCGGGGCAAGGCCGCCCTTGCCGCCCGAGCCGCTTGAGCGTCTTCCTGCATACTCTCCTCCTGACCAGGGCGCGCCGCCCAGCAAGCGCCCAGCATGGCGGCGGCGCGTGCGCAGCGCCATCGCCGTTTCGTCCGTCAGCCCAGTATACCGAATTCGTTGAGCGCCAGCAGGACGGCGGCCACCAAAAGAAACCCGCTGAAAATGAAGCGGAGCGTGCGCTCGGGAACCACGCGCACCAGGCGGGCGCCCACCGCCGCGCCGGGGATGGACCCCACCGCCACGGCGATGCCCGCCAGGTAGTTGATGTTGCCGAACAGCGCCTGCTCGATAACGCCGGGAACGGCCAGTATCATGACGGCCATCAGCGAGGTCCCCGACGCCAGCCGCATGGGAATGCCAACGAACGACAGCATGAAAGGCACCATGATGAAGCCGCCCCCCACGCCCACGTACCCGGAGGCAAGACCGGCCCCCAGACCGATGATCGCGCCCGTGACCAGCTGCTTCCGCGTGAGTTTGACGGAAGAGGGGGACGACGCGGCGTCGTTGGCGGTACCGGAGGCCGCGGGCGCAGGGCCGGCAGCGGAGCCGGCGGGCGCGCCGTCGGGCCGCGCAGAGGCCGCAAGCCCATCCCCGCTCGCAAGCCGAGCGCCCTTCGCGCCGCCTTTCGCGGATTGGCCCGCTTCCGCAGTCCGCGACTCCTTCACCGCCTTCCTGAGCACGTCGACAGCCGACCACCCGATGATGAGGGCGGCGGCCACCATGATCGCCCACGACGGCGAAATGCTGGCCAGCCACACGCCCACAGGCGAAGTGAGGGCGCCGCCCAAGCCGGTGGCCACCCCCAAAGAAACCACGCACGTTTTGAACCGCACATGCGACGCCACGCCCGACACGGACGTGGGGATGATGGTGAACAGCGACGTTGCCGTGGACATGACGGGGCTCATGTTGAAGAGCAGGCGGAACACGGGCACCAAGATGGTCCCCCCGCCTATGCCGAGCATGCCCGACAAAACGCCGATCCCCGCTCCAACAAGCGCGGGAAGAGCGAACAGCGTGAGGGTGTCCATAGGCGCAACCGACTCCCTACTCGGCGATGTTCAGGCGTATCTCGCTTGTGACGCCCGGGTCAATGGCCGACGGGGAGGCGGCCACGGGATGCACGGGCGCGCCGTCGCCGGCGGCGTCGAGCTGACGCTGGGCGGCCGACTGCAGCAGCGCCGTGCGCAGGATCTGGTCGCCCTCCATGCGCGCCATAAGCTCCGGCCACACGAACTGGAACTCGAAGTACTTCGCGCAGTTGCGCTGGGCGTACGTGGTGGCCTCGCCCGTTGCCGCCTTGGCAGCCTTGCGGTACGCCCGCTTGTCGGGGCGCGCCAAGCTGCGCAGAAACGCCGTCAGGCGGATGCGCTTCGTGATGCCCGGCTCCAGGAACGGACCCGGATACGGCTCAAGCGACGAGGGCTTCACCTGCAGAAGGTCGATCTGGGTGCGGCTGTACTCCATCTTGCGGTACTCGTAGAGCCAGCGGAAGATGTCCTGGCGGAAACGCGTGCCCTCGCTGGCCGTCTCGGGGGGCAGATGGCGCAGGCTCCACTGGTTGTCGAACCAGATGTCCGAGCCGTACATGCGCAGGTTCAGCATGTAGTCCAAATCCTCGCCGCGCGCGATCCACGGGTCGAAGGACAGGCGCCGGAACGCCTCGCGATGCAGCGCCAGGCAGCCGCCGCACACGTGGTTCGAACGCGACAGGCGCGGACCCCGCACGGCCTTCGAGATCCACTTGTTGAACGCCCTGCCCTGCTGCCAGAAATGGTTGTACCACTTGTCTTGGCTCTTCGAGAGGTAGGAACCTTCGGAATTGAAGTAGAACCCGGTTTTGGCCAGGATGGGGATGCCCTTCTTGGTGAGCTTGCCCAGCCCGTACATGGCCTTTTGGAGGAAGTCGGCGTCGTCCACCACCTCGTCGTCGTCCAAAAACACCACCGAGTCGTAGCCCAGGACGTTGGCCATCACCAATCCGAGGTTGCGCACGGCGCCGTACCCGGCAAGGCCGATCTCCTTCTGCAGCTTGCCCAGGCCCAGCTGCTCCATGCGCTGCTGAACGAGCGCCAGCTCGGACGAGCCGATGACCAGCGTGTTGAGCGATGGGAACCGGGACACCGCAGCCTGCACCTTCTCGGACGCCTGGTTCTCTATGGAAGGCTCGCTGACAACCAGCACCAGCACCTGGCCCAGCCCGCGTACCTTCTGCAGCGACGCAAGAAGCCGCGGCAGCTCGCCGGGCGCCGAGATGGGCGTGGCGTGATCGTAGGTGGTGAGCATGGTGCCGCCTTCTTTGCGGCGCCGAGCGGAGATGAAAACGGGAACGACGACAACCGGGTTCATGCACGTCCTTCTATCGGCCAACAGTTCGCGGGCCTGCGGGCGAAGACGGCGGGGCCGCGCCCGTCCGCAAAGCCGGACACCGTATTGTATAGCCAGAATCGTTCGGCTGTCGCCCAATTCATCGAATCAGTGCAGCGGGACGAAGGGCGAAAGGCGGCGAAAGGACGGCGGGGCGCCCCTGTTTGGGACGGCGGGGGCGCTCGCTTGGCGGGCCCCCATCGCGTCCGGCGGGGGCGCTCGCTTGGCGGGGCGTGCCGCTCGGGACGGCGGGGGCGCTCGCTTGGCGCGCCCCCGCGCGCCATCACCTTCCCTTGCGACGCACGACGAGCGCGCAAACGCCCGCCGCCACCGCGCAAACCGCAAGCAGCACCACCGCGATCGCAAGCGGATCGCCCGTCGGCAGGGGGACCTGCGCCGGGGCGGCGGCCTTCTCCTCGCCCGACGTCGCGGGCGCGCCCTCCCCCGCCGGCGCCGAACCGGACCCGGGGTTAGACCCAGGGCTGGAGCCGGAATCGGGGGTCGCCGCGGCATCCGACCCAGAGCCGGAGCCGGGCGCGGAACCGGGGGGCGTCGCGGGATTGGAGTCCGGATCCTGCCCGACGTTCGGCGCCTCGGCAACCCGCACCGCAACCGTGCCGGAGACAGGCTCGTAGTTGGCGGAGTCCCGGGGAACGAACGTCCACATCGCCTCGTGCTCGCCTGCCGCAAGCACGAGCGAGGGGTCGCTCCACGCAAGCGAACCCGGAACCGGATCGCCCGAAGCATCGTTCGAAAACGCCCCCGACAGCCCGACGGCGGACAGCGGAGAGCCGGCCGCCACCTCCCCGATCACGGAAACCGAACCCGTCACCGCAGGCACCGCCTTCACAACCTCGCCGACGGCGGACACCGGCGGCGCGTCCGCCGCAATCACGTAGTTCGACGCCGCGTCGCTGCCGAGCAGCTGCACGGACACGTTCGTCGCGCGCTTGCCCGCGCCCGCGTTCGCGTCGGCGTACACCCCCGCCCCCTGCACGTCCGTGCCCACGACCAGCCGCTCGCCGGGCACAAGGTTGTCGAACACGGCCTCGGCCACCGGGGCGTCAAGCGAGCCGTCGTAAGCGCGCGGGGCGATGGAGGCCGAAACAAGGACGATCTCCCGCGGCGCTATCCCCGAGGGGACCGTCCCGCGCACCTCGACGCCCGAACGGGCCGCGGCGGGCAACGCGTAGTTGTGGGCCCGGGCACCGAAGAGGGAAACCCCGGAGGCCACCACGGCGTTCTCGTACGCGTTCTTCCCGGCGAACGCGTACGCCGCAGCCGTTGCCTCCACCTGGCCGGCGTCGGAGGCGAGCACCCCGCCCGTCAGCGCCAGCCCCAGCGTGTGGCTCGCCGGAACGGCCGTTGTGCCGTCGTAGGCCTTGGCGGCGTCGCCCGTCAGGGCCACCTCAACCGAACGCCGGGCGACCGAGAGCGGCACCGTTCCCGAAACGGGCTGGTAGGTGGCCGAATCGTCAGGCGCGAACGTCCAGGAGGGGGCGGCGTCGCCCGCATCGGGGACCGCGCCCGGGTCGTCCCACGAAAGCGTGCCTGCAACCTCCCGCCCCGTCTGCGGATCGACGAACGTCGCCGAAAGGGCCGACTCGGAGACGGCCTGCCCGTACGTTATGGGCGTTGCGGCCACGCCCGACGCGACGGGCTGGGCGCGGTTGGCGCTCGACACGTTCAGAACCGCCGTCACAGGTTCGAAGTTGCCCGACTCGTACACCGCGGTCACCGTGCCCACCGGCCCCTCGGCAGACGATTCGACAGGCTGGATGGGCAGGGTCAGCACCGAACCCTCCAAGCGCGCGGGGCCGGCGCCCTCATCGTAGTAGCCGCCCGACACGTTTACGGAGCTGAGCGTCCAACCCTTCGCATCGCCCCATGTCAGACCGTCCCCAAGCGCGGGAAGCAGCGTGGCGAAGTCGAACGTCGCCACCGAGGGGACGCCGTTTTTGACGACGAGCGAGGCGGACGCGGCCGCAGGCGGGGCCACGCGCTCAACAACAACCCGCGCCTCAACTTGCCGCTGCTCGTAGCGGATGTGCGGGGCGGCCGTTACGTCGGTCCATGCGGCAAGCGTTATCCGCACATCGTAGGCGCCGGCGTCCGTTGGCAGGCCATCCCGCCACCCGTCCGTCGCGCCGGCGGCGCGGTGTTGGTAGGACAGCTGGTCGGCCGTGGCGGGAACGGCGCCGTACGCAGCCTGCGCCACCACGTCGGCCTGTTGGAGGGCCGCGCCGTCGTAGGGCACGGAGGCGCCGGCCACTGCGGAAAGCGTCGCGACGCCCTCCACGACCTCGGGCTTGGCCGGGGCGATGACCACGCTGCGGGAGATCTTCGGATCGGCGGGCACCCGGTACCACGACGCCCGGTCGCCCTCCACGCGCTCCAAGGTCACCTGGAAGGTTCCGGCGGTCTGGCGGGAGGCGTTGTCGCTCAGCACAAACGCCAAGCCCTTGTCGGGCACCTTCGACCCCTCGGCGACGGAGGCGCTCACGTGCACGCCGTCGTTCTCGCGGCGGTCGTCCATGCCGCTCCACGCAACGTCGCCATCCGCAAGCGTGTACGGGTTCGCCGTCAGGCGGGCGGTGGCCCGGCCCTCGACATGGTTGCCCCCGTCCGCCACCGCGGTGACGGTGATCTGGTTCTCCCCCGGCTCAAGCGCGTCAACCGCGTCCTCAAGGGCGAACACGGCGCTCAGCTCCTCTTGGGCAAGGCTCAAAACCCCCAGCTCCCCGCGAGGACCCGCTATGCTCACCTGCGCCGGCGAGTCCGCCGACGCGCCGGCTATCCGCGCCGTCACGGTGAAATGGTCGTCGGCCACGTAGGTGACGCTCGGCTGCTCGACGCCGGCCTCGCCCACCTGCCACGGAACCGGCGTGATGGAGCCCCGCGCGTCAACGTGGCCGCTGGCGGCAAGCCGGTAGAACCCGGCGTTCTCTCCCGACAGCGACACATCCGAGGCCACGATGGGCACGTCGGTCCCCGCGTCCGCCGACGCGTACGCGTACGACCCCACAATCACCTGCGGCGCCAAGCCGCCCACCACCTGATCGGCGGGAACGGCCGCCGTGATGGCATCTGGCATGGTCACTGCGGTCGTGCCGTCGTAGGGTTTCGTCACGCCCGAGGCCGCATGCTCCACCGTCACCTCCTTCTTCGCAAGCCGCACCTCGCACGCAACGTCATGGGAACCCGACGCGTCGGCGAAGCGCACCGCAAGCGGCGTGGCGTCGTCGGCGCCGTACCGGTCGGCGGGGATGTCGGCGTTATCGAGCACGACGGGGACGGAAAACGAGCCGTCGCCGCCCACCTCGCCCGTCGCCAGCACCACAGAATCCCACAGCACGCTCACGCCCTGCGAACCCGCGGCCGCCTCCGCGCTCACGCTCCCTTTGACGGTGACGACGTCGCCGAACGTGAACTCGGTCTGCGCAACGTCCCCCGCGTACGTGGTCGCCTGCAGGTTCACCTCGGGCGCGGCGCCTTCCTCCACCTCCACCTGCGTTGCCGGGCTCACCGCCTCAAGGTAGCCGCCGTTGCCGGCGTACTTCTGCTTCACCCAGTACGCGGTGTTCGCCGCAAGGCCCGTGATGACCGGGCTTTCCTGCCACGTGTACTGCCCGTTCTCCTCCGTGCTCCAGCCGTAGCGCACGCCACCGCGCCCCTGCGCCGGGTCCAGCTCCTCAAGGGTGACCGATCCCGCGCCGACGCTTTCCACCACAGGCGCCTCGGGCGCCTTCTGCGACACGCGCGCCGGCTGCCCCACGCTGGCCACCATGTCGCCGACCGCCTTCGCTATCTGGCCGCCGTCGTACACCACGCCGATCTCCGTGCCGTCGCGCCGCGCACCGTCGGCCACCACGGGCGCGGCCTCGATGAACGCGTTGCCGGGGCGAATCTTGAACGAGCGGCTCTCGCCGGGTTTCAGCACCTTGTCGGCCTCGGTCGCGTCAACGAACTCGAACAGCGCGTAGGGGTCCCCGCCCGTGCTGGGATAGAGCGCAAGCCCCTCGAGCGCAGCCTCCTTCTTGCCCGTGTTCGCAAGCTCAACCGTCAAAAACTCCGGCGTGAAGCCTATGCCGAACGCGCCGTTCGGCTCGAACATCAGCAGGCCGTCCTCGCCTCCCGAAATGGAGAAGCCGGGCTGCTCAACCTGCGACTCCTCCACCTCCACAACGGTGGCCGACGACGCGAACGCGTTGCCCGGGCCGCCTTCGTAGTCGCGCATGACGTGGGCCTGGGCGTCCCAATGCCGGCGCTGCGGGTTGTAGTCCGCCTTGTAGCGGACCTCGTAGGTTCCCGCAGGCACCTCCACGCTGCCGTCCGCGTAGACGTCCTGCCATACGCCCGTTCCGTCGTCGGTTTTCGGACGGTACTGCATCGCGGTGGTGACGCCGGTGATCTTGCCGTCGCCGCGGCCGCTTGCGCTGGGCTGCTGGCTGCCCAGGCCCTGGGGCCCCTGGGGGCGGGTGGGCACGGTCACCGCCGTGGCGGCCGAGGGGAACGCCGAGGCGTTGTCAGCCACGCGCAGGTACACCACGTGCGGCTCTTCGCCGTACTCGCCGATGAACGGGGAAACGGACGCGCCGTTCGCTATCTTTTGCCCGGTGAAGTCCTCCTTGGTGTTCGCCTCGTGTATTTCCACGCCGTTTTCCATGTAGACGGTCACCGTCTCGGCGGCGTAGTCGATCTCGAAATCCCACTCGGGTGGCGCCGAGGGAACGGGGTACTCGTACTCGCCGTCCTCGGTCAGCTTGCCCCATTGCAGATCGACGTTGTACACGCCGTCGAGCCTTTGCGACACGTAATTGGGGTCCTCGATATGGGCCGTCACGCTGTAGGAGCCCGCGCTCAAACCGCGAATGGTGGGATAGGGCTTGGAGGAGTCGGCGATGATCCACCCGTCCGACCCTCCTTCGCCGGCGTCCGGCCGCGCGATGCGCTCGCCGATGGGCAGGTACGCGGAGCCGTCGTAGAGCACGGTGGCCCGCACGGTTTCGCCTTCCACGTTTTGGTACACGGCCTCCAAAGGCCCGTTGTAGCCCTGGTCGTAGACGGTGGTCTGCACGCCCCCTTCCGGGTAGTCGGGGTTGGACGCTTGCGCGACGGAGGCGCGGTAGGCGGCCTCGTTGTGGTCGTAGGTGTTCCAGAACCCGCCGAACCGGTCTTCTTCCCACACCAGGTCGCCGTCGGCGTAGATGGATGTGGTGTCGGTGGCGGACTGCTCGGACCCCACGCGCCAGAAGGGCTTCTCCGACTCTTTGAGCCGCGTGGTGACCACCACCTGCTTGGGGTGCACCACAAGCTCCAGCGCGGTGGAGAGGCTTGCGATCTGCCCGTTCGTCTCGTACGTCACGGTCACGGTCGCTTGGTAGGCGCCGGCGTCGATGGACCCTTTGGGGACGATGCTCCACGACTCGTCCGCATCACCCGGGGCGATGGCGGCAACGCCTCCCCTCACCTCGAAGACCTCCGGCAGGTTGGTGGACACGGACACGTTGGCGGCCTGGGACAACCCCACGTTGTCGATGCGGACGCTTTGGCCCAGGCGCCCCATGTCGTCGCCGTACGTGGCGTCAAGGGCCGCCAGGCCGCCCAGCTGGAGCGCCGCGCCCCCCTGCCCGTCGGTCACCTTGAGCGCGACGTCGGAGGTGCGGCTGGCAACCGCGGTGGCCCTTGCGTCCTCATCCGCCTTCTCGGCGAACACCTTCAGCGTGTAGTCGCCCCACTGCATGTCCTGGGGGATGGTCAGGGCGTAGGTTCCGTCCTCGGCTTTGTCGGCAAGGGGGCCGTAGGCCATCACGGCGCCCGCCGAGTTCACGAGCATGGCCGAGATGCGGTTGTAGCCCCTTGCGGGGTCGACGCCCGTCACCTGGACGGACAGCTGCGATCCGGGAGAGGCGGCGTCCAGCCCCCCAGCCACAAAGGCCCGAAGCGCCGCGTCGTCGTTGAGCACGGCCACGCCCCACTCGTTGCCGGAGGAGAGGGCGGTGCCCGAAAGGGACTCCGCGCGGGAGGCGCCGGCGTCAATGAAGTACAGCACGCCGTCCCATCCCAGGTTCAGCGCGGGCGCGACGCCGATGCCCTCGTATCCGCCGGCGGCGCTTTTGGCGAGCGCATCCAAGCCGAGCGTGCCCGCGCCTTCGGCCAGGGGAACGTCCAAGCCGAGCGCGCCTGCGCCTTCGGCCAGGGGGGCGGCCTCCCTGTTGGAGTACACCGCGCCCTCGGAATCCACGGCTGCGGGGCGGATTTGGTCGTACATGCCCTCGGATCCGCTCAAATCCAGGTAGGAGCGCGTCCAATAGGAGCCGTACGCGTTCGTGGACGTGCTCACCGTCGCGCCCTGCGACTGCGCGTAGGGGGTGGCGGTGAGCTGCACGGAGGACTGGACGTAGGAGGTATCGGGGAAGGGCGCGAAACCGTAGTCCGCGCGCAGAAGCTCCGCCCCCGAAAGGATGAACGCCGTGTCGTCGGCAAGGGGCATGTCCACAAGCAGGCCCACGTTGCCCCTCGCCGGCCACGTGGTGCGCTTGACGGCGGCCTGCTCGTCGGGCGTGAAGGCGGTGTTCCAGAAACCGCCCGCGGTGTAGGAGTCGTACTGCTGGTCGAAGCTTTCCGAGCGCATCCATTTGCGCAGGTTGGACTCGTTCCACTTCTCGTCGAAGTGGTTGATCTGCTCCTTCCAGAGCACCTGGTCCACAATGTAGGCCGTCTGCAGAAGGAAGCTGTCGGACGCGGCGTTGCCGCTGGCCGACTCCTTGTCAAGCAGGCGCCACCGCAGCGGATCCTTCTGCTCGGCGGAGTCTATGAAGTAGCGGCCGAAGTAGACGTAGCTGCCGTTGCCGCCGTTCGCCCAGGTGGCCGATGGCGAAGCGGTGGGCTGCGCCGGGTTGCGGACGCCCGAGACGAACCCGTCGGGCTGCACGAGGTTCACCGTGCGCGCCGTGTTGTCCCACGCGCTTGCGCCGCCCTCCTCAAGCGGCGCCGATTCCCCTTCGCTCGCCCGCGCCGCTTGCGGCAGCGCCGGGAGCATGGACAATGCGAGCACCGCCGCCAGCAAAAGCGACAGGAGCGCGCCTTTCGGCCGAGCCTCCCCCGACCGAGACAAAGCTGTACGCCTCATCATGAACATCCTCTCAACCTCGAAACACACGCTGCACGCGCCTTCCTGCTGCGCCGCCTAGGCGGGCGAGGCCCCTCGCGCGGCCTCGCCCGCCCTCCCGCTGCATCCGCCCCGCGCACGACGCAAGCGGGGGCGCCTTCCTCTTCCGAGCCGGCCCTCACGCCCCGCTTCCAGAAGACGGCGCCGCCGGGTAGGACGGATCGTCGGCGAAGGAGGACACCGCAAGGTCCGCCCATGCGCCGTGGTTGTTGCCGGACCCTTGGCACAGCATGGTCAGACGCGCCTGGACGGCCTGGTCGGGCACCGCAACCGACACTTTTTCCGCCTCGTGCTTCCAACCGTGGGCCCCGGTTTGGAAGGCGTCGCCTATGAGCCGGCCCTGCGCGTCCAGGAACTCAACCCGGAAGGCCACCTTGCAGTAGTGGCCCCACTTGAGGTTCTGGCGCACCGATCCCAGCACGCCCGCCGTGGCGGACAGCACGCGCCGCTCGCCCGCGGGCAGGTCCACGACCTTCGGGTTGTTGCTGCGCTCCATTTGGACGACGCCTTGCGAGTAGGCCGTCTCCTTCCCGTCTTGCAGCAGGGTGAACGAGGCTTTGCCAACCTCCAGCGCCACGCTGCCCTCGGCGATGGCGGCGCGCGTTTCAAAGGACCCGGACGCAAGCTCGTAGTTCGCGGCCTTGGCCGAATCCGCAAGCGCCACCGTCACGACGGCGACGCGCGAGCCGGACGCCCCGGCGCCGTCGAAGGAGGCGCTGGCCTCGTAGTCGGCGCCCGCCTCAAGCGCCTCGCCCGCAACCAGGCCCTCAAACGACACCGACTCCACCCGCGCCTCGGTCGTGCCGTCGTAGGCTTTGTCGGCCACCTGGGCGGAGGAGATGGAAAGCGGGGCCTTGGCAACGGAGGCCGGCACGGACACGGAGGGCGGCGCGCTGTACCACTGGGCGTCGGCGCCCGCAAGCGTCACGCCCTCCACCAGCACCGCGGACGCCCGCGCCGCCTCGGCATGGTCGTAGGCGGCGGATGCGAACTCCACGCGCACATCGTCGTCGGCAACGGCGCCCGACGCCACCACGGACGAGCCCTGGGGAAGCGCCGTCGTGCCGTCGTAGGCCTTGGAGGGGCCCTCCACCGTCACCGCCGCATCGCGCTTCCCAAGCTCCACCCGGACCTCGGAGGAGACAGAGCCCGTTGCGTTGGCGTTGCCCCTGAACTGCACGGTCAGAAAGTTCGATCCCACGGCCAGGCCCTTTTCCGCCGTGTCGTAGACGAACTGGGCGGGCGTGCCGGGTCGCGCCTCCAGCTCGCCCAGGTGCGTGCGGCCGGCCCACACATGCACCGTTTCGGACTCGGCCAGCGCGGCCTCGGACTCGGAGGAGAGCGTCACCGTGACAACCAGGTCCTCCCCGTACGCGACGTGCTCCGCAGCACTTGCCTCGACGCTGGTCGAGGCGTAGGAGATGGTCGCCTGCGTGCGGACGGAGGCGTTTTCAAGCTGGTAGTTCTCCGCAGCGGCGCCCGTCAGCTCAACCGAAACGGCCACGCCCTTTTCGGACAGGGACGCGGACGGATCGTCGAAGGCGCCGACAACCTGGTAGTGGGTGCCCGCCTCCAAGGATTCGCCGGCCACCACGCCCTCGAACGCAACGGATTCAACGCGCGCATCCGCGGTGCCGTCGTAGACCTTGTCCGCCACCTGGGCGGAAACGACGGAGAGCGGGACCTTGGCAATGGAGAACTCAACCGGCTGGGAAACGGCCCCCGCATACACCAGGCCCTCGGCCAGATGGGCCGTCACGCGGTACTCGCCGGCGGCCGAGGGGGCGGCGCCCAGCGCCTCCCAGCCCTCCCCGGACCTGCGCTCCCACGAAAACGTGACGGCCCCGGTGCTGCCCGAGGCGCGAACCGCAGGCTCGGCGACGGGGCTGCCATTGTACGCCAGTCCCTCCAGGTTCTCCGTTATCTCGATTTCGCTGGGCAGCTTGTCGGCCACGGAAGCCACCTCAAGGTTGGCCCATGCGCCGTGGTTGTTGCCGGACCCCTGGCACAGCATGGTCAGACGCGCCTGGACGGCCTGGTCGGGGACGGCCAGCTCGATGTCTTCCGCCTCGTGCTTCCAGCCGTGCGTCTGGGTTTGGAAGGCGTCGCCTATGAGCCGGCCCTGCGCGTCCAGGAACTCAACCCGGAAGGCCACCTTGCAGTAGTGGCCCCACTTGACGTTTTGGCGCACCGACCCCAGCACGCCCGCCGTGGCGGACAGCACGCGCCGCTCGCCCGTCGGCAGGTCCACGACCCGGGGGTTTCCGAAGGCCTCCTTCTGCACGAAGCCGCGGTCGTAGGCCGTCTCGGCCCCGTCGCGCAGCAGGGTGAACGACGCCTCGTCGGCCTCCAGCGCCACGCTGCCGTAGGAGATGGCGGCTTGGGCCGCAAAGGGACCGGGCGCAAGCTCGTAGTTCGACGCCTTGGCCGAGTCCGTCAGCGCCAACTCCACGGAGACGTCGCGCGACGGGGAGGCCCCGGCGCCGTCGAAGGAGGCGCTGGCCTCGTAGTCGGTGCCCGCCTCAAGCGTCTCGCCCGCAACCAGGCCCTCAAACGACACCGACTCCACCCGCGCCTCGGTCGTGCCGTCGTAAGCCTTGTCGGCCACCTGGACGGAGGGCACAGAGAGCGGAGCCTTGGCTATTTGGAACTCCACGGATCCCGACGCCGCCGCATGCACGGCGTCAGCCGCAACCGAGGCCGTCACGCGGTACTCGCCGGCGGCCGAGGGGGCGGCATCGAGCGCCTCCCAGCCCGCCCCGGACCTGCGCTCCCACGTAAACGAGACGGCCCCGGTGCTGCCCGAGACGAGGATGGCGGACTCGGGAGCGGGGCTGCCGTTGTAGACCAGATCGCTCAAACCGCCCGCAACGCCCACCGCGCTTGGAAGCAGGCGGTCAAGCTTAACCACCCTGACCCCGGCCCACGCGCCGTGGTTGTTGCCGGACCCCTGGCGCAGCATGGTCAGACGCGCCTTGGCGGCCTGATCGGGAACGGCCAGCTCAATGTCTTCCGCCTCGTGCTTCCAGCCGTGCGTCTGGGTTTGGAAGGCATCGCCCACCACCTGGTTGGCGGCATCGAGGAACTCAACCTTGAACGCCACTTTGCAGTTGCTTCCCCACTGCGTGTTTTGCCGAACCGACCCCAAAACGCCCACCGTGGCCTCGAACAGGCGATGCTCGCCAGCGGGAAGGTCTATGACCTTCGGGTTGTTGCTGGCCTCCTTTTGGATGATGCCCTTCGCGTAGGGCACCTCCTTGCCGCCTTGCAGCAGCGTGAAGCTGTTCGCTCCCCCGAACTCAAAGACCTCGCCTTCCACAACAGACACCCGCGCCGTCTTGCTCGCCGAGTTTCCGTGGCTGTCGAACACCGATGCGGTGACCAGCCAATCGCCCGTCATGGCAGTGTCGATTCGCCCGGTTTCGGCAATGTCGCCGGGGCCGCTCACGCGCTCGACGGTTACCTGCAGATTTTCGGTCAGATCCTCTCCGTAGATATTCGAGTACCCGATCACGAGCGATTGAGGGTCAAGTTCGGCGCCCTTCGTGACAACCGTCGACTCCTTCACGCTCAGCGAGATGCCGGGGTACAATCCCCACGCCTGGGGGATGCGCGTGTCAGAAAGCGTCGGCATGACGGCGAACGTCGCGTTGTGCTTGCGGTTGGGCGCGTAGGTGCCCGACTGCATCCACCAGTTCGCGCCGCCCCATGTGGTGTCGCACATGTACCAGGCGCCGTCCATCAACAGGTAGTTCCACGCATGATAGGTGTTGCCGGAGGACGTGACGTTGGCGTACCCCTCCACCCAGATGGTGTTGATGCCCAGGTGGTGCATCAGGTACATCCACCCTTTGGCGTATCCGCCGCAGATGGCCTTTCCGTTGAGGAAGGCGCCGCGCAAATCGCTGCATGCGCCCTCCTGCTTGTACGAGACGCTGCCTTCGTACGCTTCTCGAAGGGCCCACGTTTGCTGGTAGATGGTCATGTCGGCCTTGAGGTTGGCCTTGAGCATCTGCTGAACCTTGGCCTCAATGTTGCGCAGGGCGTTTTGGTAGTTCGACCCCGCCGCCATGCCGTTGCCCACGGTGAACGTCTGCTTCGTCACCACGCCTCCGGCCTGGGTGAACGACGCGGCCCAGTCCTTCAGGTGGAACATGCGCGCCTCGTTGCGCACCAGGTAGCTCTGAATGCGCCGGGCGTCGTCGGCCGTGGGCCTGATGCCCAGGTCGGCGTAGTTGACCACCACCGACGCGTTGCCGCCGGACACCTTGTGCGCGCCGTCGGCGTTGTCGTAGTGCAGCAGGAGGTCCAGCACGTGGTCCCATGCCCTCTGCCCCTCGCTCGTCAGGAGCGTGCGCCCGTAGTACACGTCGGCCGCGAAGGGCTTGGCGGGGTCCATGTCGAAGGCCACGTGATTGAGCCCCGCATGCCCGGGTATGGCGGGACCGCCGTTCGCCGCAGGCTGCACGTCGATCGAGCGCAGCGCCGCCGCGTCGAAAGCGGGAGCGGGTTCTCCCGCTGCATCGTCCGCATACGCCGGCGTCGTCGCCAGCGCGCATGCAAGCGCGAGCGCGCACGACGCGAGCGCCCAGCGAGCCCAGCCGCGCCGGGCGAGCCGTTTCCTCGCCGCGCGCATGTCGCCTTCCCGCTTTCTCGTTTTTCCAACCGTGAGCACCATAGGGGCCAAAACCTCGCTTTCTCCATATGCCGACATTCCGTCGAAGCCGCGTGCCGCGCCGTCAGACCGCTCGCAAACCTTGCGGCCCAACGCTGCGATCAGGCGCCTCGACAGAAGCCGATGCTTAGTAGCACGTAATTTGTCTCATTTTGATGCAAGGGAGGGCGAAAAACCTCTACAGCAGCTTCGTTTTCGAAGGGGGATAGGGCCGCACGCGAGGAATTCGCAGGAGACTCTCCGTTAAACCGCCGCCGGCTCGGACCCGCGCCGACGGCGATCCGGCAGGGGCCGCACGCATCCGCCGTCAAACCAGGATTGGCATGAACCCGCGCTCGTCGGACCGCAGGCCGAACACCCCTTTGACCAGGTGATTCGAAAGCCCCTTCCCGCCCAGCAGGCGGGGTTCTCCGAAACACCGGTGGGGCTTTGCTCGGCAGGCCAACCGGGCCTATGGCAATCCCGGCTTAACAGCCCCCCGCGCGAGTTGGTCACAAAACGCGCCCTATGGCACTCCGGACGCCCGATCCGGCGCATCGGCGGGCTGCGCGATTTCCGCGACCTGGGATTTCTCCGGGCGCGAAGGGCGCGGAGGGCGGAAAGGCGGCCCCGCGCGTGCCACAGGGCGTAGTTTGTGACCAACCTGCGGGCGGCCCCTCGCCGAGCCGCCTCCGGCGGGACCCGCGTCAACGCCTGTTTAACGGCGGAGCACCAGCACCCACGTTGGAACCGCAGCAAAAAGCATCAAGCCCGTCAGGAATCCGAACGGGCTTGACGGAAAACAGAGAGGATCGTGAGAACCTTCGCGGCAGCGCGGGCAAAAGGTTCCTTCGCTTCTTTACGCGTCCGCGCAGGGCGGCTTAGAGGCTACGCGGTCGCGCGCGGCCCGCACGATGCGCGCAACCGCGTAGCCCGCAAACACCACCGAGTACGCGGCCACGCTCGTTTGCGCGGCCGCACCGCCGCGCAGGGCCGAGGGCAGCAGCATGAGCATGAGGTGCACGTACACCAGGGCGAAAAAGGGATACGCCCACAGCTGCACGCGTTTCCACGCCTCCTTGCTCATGCGGCGCTTCACCGCGTTGAACGACGTGATGCCCAGCACGAGCAGCAGCACGAGCAGCACGAACGCCACCGCGATGGCCGCCGCCACGTTGGCCTGCGGCAGACCCGACGCAAGCCGCGTGACATAGGAGGCCGCATACACCGCCACATGCCCAAGCGACAGCAGCCACGCCAGGATGGAAAGCTCGGCGCGCACGGGGCGCAACGTCTGCGCCACCCGCCCGTCGCGCTTGAACACCCCAATGTACATGACCACGGCAAACAGCGCTGTGGCCAGCGTGCACTTGTGCAGCAGCACGAACAGCGCATCGTGCAGCACGCCCGGCAGCTGCGCAAACGAATCGACCACGAACAGCGCGTCCAGCACAAGGGCAAGCGCGTAGAACACCCCGGGATGCGCTTTGAGCGGTCCTTTGCACGCAACGGAAAACACCACCGCGCCCGCCAGCACCAGCAGAAACGTCATGCGATCACCCCCGCTGCCTCTGTGTCCGCCAGCGCCCCCAACGCCGCCTCGCCCAGTGCGGCGAGCGCCGCGTAGGGCCCGCCAACGGCCGCCTCCTGCTCGCGCGTGCGCCTCATGAAGGACGGAATCCACGCCAGCGCGTGCTTGCGTGCGAACCGCACCGCACGGTCAGCCCAGGTCGCAGCCTCATCGGCCGCATCGCGCACCAACGCGTCCGCGCGCCGCGCATGCAGGTAGGACAGAAACTCGAACTCCTCGAACACGCTGTCGCACGGCTCCTTGCGAGCGTCCTTCGCCACCACGCCGGCCTCGCGCATCTGCGCCTCCACGTCCAGCGTCACCGGCGTGCGGAACAGCACGGGAATGCCCGGCGCGCCTTTCTCCACATGCAAAAACGCGCTTTCGTAGGGAAAGACGGGCGTGTGCCCGCCCGGCGCCAGGTACATCCGCGAATAGGCCACGCGCATGCCAGGCAGCACCTGCGCGACGTCGGCGCCGCGCCACGCGCGCAAGCCCTCGGCCACCCGGCGCGCCTCGTCGGCGGCAACGCCCGCGTCGATCAGGCACGCCTCGGCGTCGTCGGCCAGCGCGCCGTCGCACAGCCCAACCGCAAGCCGCTCGTCCGGATACGCGAACGCGCACGACAGCAGCTCGCACGCATCGGCCAGGCCCACGGCCCTCCGCACCTGCGCCTCCGTCTTCCGTTCCCGGTCCATTCGCTCCCCCTTCTCGCCCCAAGGGGCGACAGCCGCGCACCCCTGCGCAACCGCCGCCCCCGCCGTCAGCCGCCCGGGGGCACTGCCTCCCGGCCATGCCCCCGGCCCGCAACCGACGCCCGCCGAGGGGCCCGCCGGCGCGGGCGGCGGCCTTTACTGCAGACAGTACACGCTCGGCTTCGTGCCGGCCTCCTCCTGCAGAAACATGGTCTCGCGCCCTGCGATGGCCTTCGACACGTCCGACTCGGGGTCGTCCAGGTCGCCCCAGTAACGCGCGCGGCCCGGGCACAGCTGCATGCACGCCGGCACCTCGCCGCGGTCGATGAGGTTCTTGCAGAACGTGCACTTCTCCACCGTGCCGCCCTTGTGAGGCGGCGCGTCATGCTCGCCCACCACCACGTCAAGGTAGTACTCCGGACTTTTGATGAGCGTGCGCACGCCCTCGTACGGACACGCCTTGATGCACGACTCGCACCCGATGCACAGCTCGCTGTCCACCGTCACGATGCCCGTTTCCTCGTCCTTGGCCGTGGCGCCCGTGGGGCACACGTCCAAGCACGCCGGATTCTCGCAGTGCTGGCACTGGAAGGGAAGGAACAGGAGCGTGGGGTCGTCATACGTACCACCGGCGCAGTCGTTGGAAACAGCCCCCTTCGCAACCGCCAAACCAAGCGTGCTGAAGTCTTTGTCGGCTTTCGTATACACCACGTTGTAGCTGTAATCTTTCGGCATGTTGTTGGCAACTTTGCAGGCAGCGGCACATGCTTGGCATCCGAAGCAGCGCTTCAGGTCAATCGCCATTCCGTAATGAGTCATTTTTCACCACTCCCCTAGAGTTTCTCGATCGCAACCGCAACATCGTTGAAAGCCTGGTTCGCAATCATGGGATTGTAGTCTTTCGAAGACAGATTCGCGAAATGGCCGTCGATGAAGTCATCCTTCTGCCAACTGCGTCCAGACGACACCATCTTGCGCGGCAGACCGGCACTGATAGCCGCCTTCATGACCACATACCCGTTGTCGTTGTAAAGGCGAACCGTATCGCCTTCCACGATGCCCAACTCGGCAGCGTCGTCGGGATTGATGCGCACGACAGGCTCTCGCTCGAACTCGCGCACGTAACCGCACTCCCACCATTGCGTGTGCGTATGGGTGCGCATATGCTCGGACAGCACGCTGTAAGGATATTGTTGACGGTATTCGCGATCCTCCCCAATGAACTGCGGGGTTTCCCAATACAGGCCGCGCTCTTTGGAGATGTCGAATTCCACAGTGGCTACGTTATTGGGAACTGCCGTTTCCTGGTAGAGCTGAATGCGGCCGGTTTCCGTGGCAAGCACATCAGCGCTCCCCAGCTTGTCGCCCTCGGGATAGATGCGCACAGCCCCCTTGCTCTTGATGTTCTCCAGCGTGCAATCCAGCGATTTCCAATACTCGGAGTCCAAAACGGTCTGAGCGTACTCGTCTTCCGTGCACCAGAACTCGCCCAAACCGAGGCGATCTAAAATGCTGCCGAAGATCTGGAAGTCAGGCTTTGCCTCACCGAGAGGCTCGACGCATTTCTCCTGATAAAGCAAATACGGATGCGACGAGAACAAGAATCCGATATCCTCTTGCTCAAACCAATGGGCGGCAGGCAGCACAATGTCTGCATGCTTGCATGTTTCGGTCATGCACATGTCGGCAACCACGACAAATTCAAGCGCGTCAATCCAACGCGAGGTGTAATCGTTGTTGCACATGGTCACCAACGGATTCGAGCAATGAATGTACGCGCTCTTCACAACGTAGTCTTCACCCTTGAACTTACCCGTGGTGAACACGTCCTCGAACACCGTCGTATCCAGGTGCCCCGAAACGCCAGGCGCAACATTGCCCGCAGCGTCGGTGGGATAGCATGCCTCCTTGATATTGGAGAACATCATTTGGGGCAGATATTCTTCGCTTTGCCCAATGGCGGCGCCGGGCTTGCCCGCGTTGCCCGTCAGCAGCCCCACCAAATACACCGGCCAACCGGTGTAGTGAGCATTGCGATAATGGTTCAAACCCTGCATGATTTCAGTCGTCACCGGGCCATCTTCGTAGTAGACGCGCGCAAGCTCGCGGATGTCGTCCTCCGAAACGCCACATACTGCTGATGCCGCCTCGGGCGTCCATGCGGAAATGTAACTCATCGCGTTCTCGTACACCGTCTGGACCGCAATGCCCTCGATGGGAGCCACGTTCTCCAGGGCCGGTTTCGTAGCGTCGCTAAACGCGACAGCCTTGCCTGCATCTTCGTCCCACACAGCAGGCAGGTCAATCACCTTCGGCTTACCCGTCAACGGGTCCACGTCGCCCTCGGTCGGCTCGACGCCAAGATCGCTCATACGCAGGTACATGCCGTCTTCCTTGATGAGCAGACCGCAATTCGTCTTGTTGCGCAGCGTGTCGTCATCCACCCATCCGTTTGCAAGCAGCACGTTCAGCACGCCCAAAGCAAGCGCTCCGTCAGTGCCCGGCTTGACAGGTATCCACCAGTCAGCCTTCGCGGTGTTCGGGTTGAACACCGGATCGATGACGACGAGCCGTGTGCCGTTCTCCTTCGCTTCCATCATGAAATGCAAGGTATGGGGGAGAGAGATGGCGGGATTGTTCCCCCACAGTATCTGGGTTTTTGCATTTTTGCGGTCGGTGAGTTCGTTGCCAAGGTCGCTGCCGCCGTGCGCACGCGTCGCACCATAACCGGTTCCCACGTCCACGTCCAAGCCGGCATCGGTGCACCCAAGGATATTCTCGAATCGCACGACCGCGCCCACCGCATTGCAGCTGCCGCTGTAAAGCGCGTAGTTCCCCGAACCGTAAAAGAGCATGATGGACTGCGGGCCGTACTCCTCACGGTAGCCCTTCCATTTCTCGGCGATGGTATCAAGCGCCTCATCCCAACTGATGCGCTCGAAATCGTTCGAGCCACGCTCGCCGATGCGCTTCATGGGATACAGGACGCGGTCGGCGCTGTAGATACGGCCCACCTGGGTCAAACCACGCGCGCAAATACGGTTGTATTCCGGGTTCGGCATATCGCGCGCGGACGTACGCACCACCTGACCGTCGCGCACGTGCACATTCAGAAAGCAGCCGCCACCGCAGTTGCCACGGCATACGCCGGAGAAGATCTGCGTCTCCGGGGCCTCGGCTTGCGTGGAGTCGGTTTCCTCGAGGTTTGTCGTCTGCGGGCTGCAGCCGGCAAGGGCGCCTGCCGCCGTGAGGGCCGCCGCTCCCTTGATGAAGCTCCTGCGAGTGAAACTATGCTTCGTGGGTTCAGCCATGCTCATCTCCTCTCGTCCAGACGGCCGAAACGGCCGCATCGGGCCCGTCGCCGCATCAGCCACGAGGAGGGGAGGTGCGCCTTTGCGACGGCGGGCGGAAAAGCCTTCTCACCCCCGGCTTTTCGCTGGCTTCACTCTACGAGGATGCCGAGGTTATTGCGATAAATCGTCCATAAGTTTCGAGTTAAGAAGTTCTTAACGGGAGGTTAACGAGTTTTCCGATTGGCGGCAACAGCATCTGGCCATGGCGTTATCAACTCTCTGTTGAACCACCGCTGACACGAACCCCGCCGGAGGCGGTTCGGCGGGGGCCGTCCGCGCTTGCTTGGCGAGAAATCACCGAAATCGGAAACTCAACGGCGCCAACAACGCGCGGAGAGAAATTTCGGCAGACCGTGACCTGGCCTTTTCTTGAGCGAAAGCGTCCGTCAGCGCCCCATGCGCCGCCCAACCTTCCGATTTCGGTGATTTCTCGCCATCCGGAGCCTCTTCCGCTGTTGAACCACCGCTGGCACGGACCCCGCCGGAGGCGGCTCAGCGGGCGGGCGGGGGGTCGACCGCAAGTTGGCCACAAAACGCGCCCTGTGGCACGCCCGGGGCCGCCTTTCCGCCCTCCGCGCCCCTCGCGCCCGGGGAAATCCCAGGTCGCGGGAATCGCGCGGCCCGCCGGCGCGCCGGATAGGCCGTCCGGAGTGCCATAGGACGTCGTTTGTGACCAACTTGCGGAAGCGCCCCTGTTGAACCAGGGCCGGCAGAGGCCGAGCCGGCCCGTCGG
>NZ_CBDTNW010000190.1:0-3971 GCF_965361815.1 Rubneribacter sp. | reverse complement strand
GCCCCTTGAAAAGTACGAGGAGTGGTATATCCGAACCAGATGCAGGGGCAAGGGCTCTTCCGGAAAAGTTGTCGGAAAAGGTTTCCTTGTGGGTCCGGGCGGGTCCGGACCGGCCCGGACCCGCGCTCGTCCGTTATTCGGCGGCCGCCTACTTGGCTCCGGCTTTCTCGATCTGGGCGATGACCGGGTCGAGCGCGCCGGCCACGTCGTAGTCCTCCACGCGGCCCTCGTCGCACAGGCGCGCGAAGGCGGGATCGATGGGCAGCGTGGCGTAGGCGGGGATGTTATAGCGCTTCGCCACGGCCGCGCCCTGCGGCTCGCCGAAGATGTGGTGCTCCTTGCCGCATTCGTCGCACTTGAAGTACGCCATGTTCTCCACGAGGGCCAAAAGCTCCACGTTCATGTCGTGCGCCAGGTTCACGGCCTTGCCCACGATCATGGCCACCAGCTCCTGCGGGGCCGACACGGTGACGATGCCGTCCACCGGCAAGGACTGGAACACGGTGAGCAGCACGTCGGAGGTTCCCGGAGGCATGTCCACGAACAGGTAGTCTATCTCGCCCCAGTTCGTCTCGCTGTAGAACTGGCGGATGGCGTTGGACACCACGGGGCCGCGCCAAGCCACGGGCACGTCGTCTTTGGGGAGCATGAGGTTGGTGGACATCACCTTGATGCCGCTTTGCGTGTAGCCGGGCAGGATGCCGTCGGCGTCGGCCGTGAGCGGGTTGGTGATGCCGAAGGTTTTGGGGATGGACGGGCCGGTGACGTCGGCGTCCAAGATGCCCACCTTGAAGCCGCGCTTGTTCATCTGGCTGGCCAGCAGGCTGGTTACGAGCGACTTGCCCACGCCGCCCTTGCCGGACACCACGCCGATGACGTGGCGCACGTCGCTGCGCTTGTTGGTTTGGAGGGTGGAGGGACCCTGCTCGGTGCGCTCGCCGCAGCCGGACACGCCGCAGCTGCCGCATTCATGCGTGCATTCTTCTGCCATGATTTCCTTCTTTCCGGGTTTTTCGGCGCCCGCTGCGGGCGGGCGCGCCACTCGTCTACGGCGCATGATAGCATATGCGGCGGACAAGGGACGCAACGAAAGCGGGTCCGGCGCGGGCGGGCTTGCGAAGGAGGAGCGGGCATGCTGTTTGCGGACATCGGCATCTTGGACGAGAACCTGGACTTTCGGGAGCATAGGTGGGTGGGCGTGCGCGACGGGCGCATCGCCTATGTGGGCGACGTCGCGCCCTCGCCGCAGGAGGCCGCGTCGTTCGGCGAGGCGTACGATGGGCGCGGGCGGCTGCTCATGCCCGCCTTCTACAACGCGCACGCGCACGCGCCCATGACGCTTCTGCGCGGCTACGCGGAGAACCTGCCTTTGCAGACGTGGCTCAACGACCGGGTGTTTCCCTTCGAGGCCAAGATCACGCCCGAGGACTGCTACTGGGGCACGCTGCTCGCCTGCGCCGAGATGGCGCGCTACGGCTGCGTGGGCTTCTCGGACATGTACTACCACATGGAGGAGGGCGCGCGGGCGGCCATCGACGCGGGCGTCAAGATGAACCTGTCCGACTCGCTTCTGGCGTTCAACGGCGAAGGGCTGGACGACCTGCCCGTGCGCGGCACGCTCGACCGGCTGACGCGCGACCTTCAAGGCGCGGCCGACGGGCGCATCGTGGTGGACTGCAACATCCACGCCGAGTACACGTCGAACCCTCGCGCGGTGGCCGACCTGGCCGCCTACGCGAAGGAGCGCGGCCTGCGCGTGCAGGTGCATGTGTCCGAGACGCGCCTGGAGCACGAGGAGTGCAAAGAGCGCCATGGCGGCCTCACACCCGTGCGCTACTTCGAGAGCCTGGGCCTGTTCGACTGCCCGACGACGGCGGCGCACTGCGTGTGGGTGGACGACGAGGACATGGAGGTGCTGGCCCGCCGCGGCGTGTTCGTGGCGGCCAACCCCGCGTCCAACATGAAGCTGGGCAGCGGTTTTGCCCCCATCGCGCGCATGCTGGAGCGCGGCGTGCGCGTGTGCCTGGGCACCGACGGCATGGCCTCGAACAACAACCACGACATGATGCAGGACCTCTACCTGCTGGCCCTTGCGGCGAAGGGGGCCGCGCACGATCCGGCCGCGGTCACGCCGAAGCAGGCGCTTGCGGCCGCCACGCGCATAGGCGCGCTCTCGCAGGGCCGTGAGGATTGCGGGCGCGTGGCCGTGGGCGCGCGGGCCGATGTGTGCGTTTTGGACGTGACGGGGCCGTCGTGGACGCCGATGACCGACCCGCTGGTGAACGTGGTGTACGCCGGTCATGGCGCGGACGTGCGCCTGACCATGTGCGACGGGCGCGTGGTGTACCGCGACGGGGAATGGCCGCTTGTGGACGTGGAGCGTGCGAAAGCCGAGGTGACCGCCCGCACCCGCCGCATCATCGGCGAGCTGTAGCGCAAAGGCGGATCGAGGCCGAGGGGATCGCGCGGCGCGAGGGGCCGAACCGTCTTTCTCCGTGCGCGCGGCGCGCCGGGGGCGCCGCGCTAATCGGGGGGTGAGCGCTCGCGCGCGTTTTTGCGCTCGTCCATGCGCAAACCTGCACTCAAAGTGCAGCTGGCGAAGCGCCGCGCGAACGTCTATCCTTGGTTGAAGACAACATCCACGTCCGCGCGAAGGCGGGCGCGGCCGAAAGAGGAAGGGGGAGGACCGCATGCTGAGGTTCTCTGACGCGCGCATAGACGGGCTTGTCGCCGAGGACGTGCCCTACGTCGATCTGACGTGCGCGGTGCTGGGCATCGGCGAGGAGCCGGGCGAGATGGAGTACTTCACGCGCGAGGACTGCGTGCTGGCCGGCGCGGAGGCGGCCCGTCGCGTGATGGGCCGGCTGGGGTGCGAGGTGGTTTCGTGCGCGTCCGACGGCAGCCGCGTGAGGGCTGGCGAGACGTTCATGACGGTGCGGGGCCGCGCGCTCGACCTGCATGCGGCGTGGAAGGTGTGCCTGAACCTGTTCGACCACCTGTCGGCGGTGGCCACCAAGACGCGCGCGATGGTGGACGCGGCGCATGCGGAGAACCCGCGCTGCGAGGTGCTCACCACGCGCAAGAGCATGCCGGGTGCGAAGGACCTGCTCACAAGCGCGGTTATGGCAGGCGGGGCGTTTCCGCACCGGCTGGGGCTGTCGGAGACGGTGCTTGTGTTCGACCATCATCTGACGTTTGCCGGCGGTTTCGAGGCGTTCGTGGAGCAGCTGCCCGCCATCAAAGCGCGTTGCGTGGAGAAGAAGCTGTTCGTGGAGGCCGACGCCGAGCGGGCGCGCGTGCTGGCGCGCGCGGGCGTGGACGGCATCCAGTTCGACAAGGTGCCGCCGGAGGAGCTGGCGCCGCTTGTGCGCGAGCTGCGGGAGATCGACCCGCGCCTTGCGCTCATAGCGGCGGGCGGCGTCAACCCGCAGAACGCGGGCGCGTACGCGGCTTGCGGCGTGGACGGGCTGGCGACGACGGCGCCGTTTTCGGCCAAGCCGCTGGACATGAGCGTGAGGATGCGCGCGCTGTGAGGCGCGCGCGGAAGCGCGGCGACGGGGGAGGAAGGGAAGAGGACATGGTGCGAAAGACGATCAAGGTGACGGGCATGCACTGCCCGAAGTGCGACGCGCGCGTGGAGAAGGCCGTGGGCGCGGTTGCCGGCGTGGAGTCCGTGCGCGCCGACCACGAGGCCGACGAGGTGGAGGTGGTCTACGACGGCGCGCCCAAGACGCTTGCGGCCGTGAAGGCCGTCATTGCCGCGCAGGACTTCGCGGTGGAGGGCTAGCCGGCGCGGCGGGCGACCTGCTGCGCGAAGGGGGGCGCTGGCCCGAAGGCTCTCAACGGCAAAGGGCCGTCGCATCGGAAACGTTGCGTACCCGTGTGCCGCCGCGCATGGTATGATGACCCCGGTGCTTCGCCGCATCCGGGCAGCCCTGAGAGGGGGTGCCGCCCATGGACACGCAGACCGT
>NZ_CBDTNW010000189.1:0-4486 GCF_965361815.1 Rubneribacter sp. | reverse complement strand
CGTCCACCGTGAACCAGTGGGCCAGATGCAGCTTGTTGGCCTCCACCCAGTCGCGCACCTCGTCGATGGACGCGCCCGCGCGCGCCCGCTGCACGGCGTGCCACACGAGCAGCCCCTGCCCGCCCGAGGCCGCCAGCGTGTCCACGGCGTAGAGCTTGCGATCGGGAAACTCGCCCGCAAGCTGCTTCATCAGCAGCTCCGTGGCTTCGAACGTGCCCGAAAGCCCGCTTGAGAAGCCCAGGTACAAAATATCGCGCCCCTGCTCCAGAAGCCCGCGCATGAGCGCCTCGGAATCGGCCAGGTTCGGCAGCGACGTGGTGATCACCTTGCCCTCGCGCATCATGGTGTAGAACTGCTTGAGGTCGGTATGCTCGCCTTTGAGGTAGCTTTGGTACTGCTCGCCGTCCACCATGAAGGTGAGGGGCAGGATGTGCAGCCCGAACTCGTCTATCATCTCCTCGACGAGGTTGCTGCTGGAATCGGTGACGATCTCGAAGTCCATGGGAGCCTCCGCTTTCTTACGACTCCGCTCCGAAAGCAGAGCCGTGTTTTCTTGCCGAACGCAATATAGCACACAACGTGCGTATACGATGACGGGTTGATGCGCATGCGTCGAGTATAATGGTGGGCCAGCGATTCCGGGCGCTGCCGACTCTCCATCGGCTTTGATGCCCGATGGGAAGCGAGGTGCATGGTTTATGGGCAACGTGCTGGAAGAATATCGCAGGCAGAAGCGCATCGGGCTTGAAGGCAGCATTTACCACAAAACGCAAGTTGAACTTGCCTATAACTCGAACCATATCGAAGGGTCGCGCCTGACCGAGGACCAGACGCGACAGATTTTCGAGACGCGTACTGTTGAGGGTTTTGTGCGCCTTGACGATGTTCGGGAGGCTGCGAACCATTTCCGCCTGTTCGACCTCATGCTGGACACGGCCGACGAACCGCTTTCGATCAACCTGGTCAAGCAGTTTCATCGTGTCTTGAAGGAAGGCACTGATCAGGCCCTTTCCGATGTGGCGTACGAGCCGGGCGTGTTCAAGACTTTGCCAAACGAGGTGGGGGGCGTGCTCACGACCGCCCCCCAGGACGTGCCCGCCCGCATGAACGCATTGCTGGACTCCTACCAAGCAGAACCGCGCACGTTTGCGTCTATCGTCGGCTTTCATTGGCGGTTCGAACGGATTCATCCCTTTCAAGACGGCAACGGGCGCGTGGGTCGTATCATCATGTTTCGCGAATGCCTTGTAAACGACATCGTTCCTTTCATCGTGCGAGACGATACGAAAGCGTATTATTACCGCGGGCTTGCGAACTACGATGACGAGCCCGGGTGGCTGCTCGACACCTGCCGCAGTTTCCAAGACGATTTCGTAGCGCGGTTTTTGCCGCTCGTTCCGCATGTGGAAGCAACGGAGATAGGGTAGGGCCGGACTTTCTCGGTGGAATCGAAGGTCGCTTTTCCTTATACTGAACAAGTTTGACGAATACGGGGGCCAGCGGATGGTCGCCCGAGCGGATACCGAGCGGATAAGAGGAAAGGCACGTTTCAGTGGGCAACACGTACAAGGACACGATGAACCTTCCCAAGACCGACTTCGCGATGCGGGCGAACCTGCCCGAGAACGAGCCGAAGCGGCTGGCGAGGTGGGAGGAAGAGCATATCTACGAGCGCGTGCTCGAAAAGAACAAGGACGGCAAGCCGCACATCCTGCACGACGGGCCGCCGTACGCCAACGGCCCCATCCACATCGGGCATGCCTTCAACAAGATCCTCAAGGACTTCGTCAACAAGTCCCATGCGCAGCGCGGCTTCTTCACGCCCTACGTGCCCGGCTGGGACTG
Organism: Rubneribacter sp.; assembly: GCF_965361815.1. Classification (NCBI taxonomy): domain Bacteria; kingdom Bacillati; phylum Actinomycetota; class Coriobacteriia; order Eggerthellales; family Eggerthellaceae; genus Rubneribacter; species Rubneribacter sp. The sequence continues at coordinate 2,641 of NZ_CBDTNW010000189.1, read as the reverse complement.
CCACGGCCAGCCCATCGAGCACATGGTGGAAAAGACGCTCGGCCCCGAGAAGATGGCCGCCATCGACCAGCCCACGCTGCGCCGTTTGTGCCGCGAGTGGGCCGAGAAGTACGTGGACGTGCAGCGCGAGGGCTTCAAGCGCCTCGGCGTGAACGCCGATTGGGAGCATCCCTACCTCACGTTCACCCCGAACTACGAGTCGGGCAACGTCGAGGTGTTCAAGAAGATGTACCTAGACGGCTCGGTGTACCGCGGCCGCAAGCCCATCCACTGGTGCAAGCGCTGCCACACCGCGCTCGCCGAGGCCGAGATCGAGTACTCCGACGAAGAATCGCCCTCCATCTTCGTGCGCTTCAAGCTTGACGCGATGCCCGGCGTGTTCGAGGCCGCAGGGGCAACCGGCGACGCGCACGTGCTCATCTGGACGACCACGCCCTGGACGCTGCCGGCCAACACCGCCGTGTCGCTTGCGCCCGACGCCGACTACGTGATGGTGGCGGCCGACGGAGCGAACATGATCTTCGCCCGCGAGCTGGTGGAGCAGGTGGCCGAGATCGCCGGATGGGAGGATTACGACCTCGTGCGCGGCGAGGACGGCGAGCCGGTGGCCCTCAAGGGCCGCGAGCTCACGGGCCTTGCCTACACGTGCCCCATCAGGCAAGACCTCAAGGGCACCATCATCTACGGCGACCACGTCACGCTCGACTCGGGCACGGGCGCGGTGCACACGGCCCCCGGCCACGGCCAGGACGACTACCTGGTGGCGCTGGAGTTCGACGTGCCGCTGCTCATGCCGGTGGACGACAACGGCGTGCTCACCGACGAGGCGGGTTCCTTCGCGGGGCTTGACGTTGATGAGGCAAACCCGGCCATCATCGAATGGCTGCGCGAGCGCGGCACGCTGGTGGCCGAGAAGAGGATCCTGCACAGCTACCCGCACTGCTGGCGCTGCCACGAGCCGGTCATCTTCCGCGCCACCGACCAGTGGTTTGTTGCCATGGACAAAAACAGCCTGCGCGAGCGGTCGCTCGACGCCATCTACAACCAGGTGGAATTCGTGCCGAAGTGGGCCGAGAACCGCATCGGGAGCATGGTGGCCGACCGCCCCGACTGGTGCATCTCGCGCCAGCGTTCCTGGGGCGTGCCCATCCCCGTGTTCAAGTGCGCCAAGTGCGGAAGCACGGTGGCCACCGAGGCCACCTTTGACGCGGTGATCGACCTTTTCAACCGCGAAGGCGCCGACGCGTGGTTCACGCGCGAGCCCTCCGAGTACCTGCCGCGCGGCACGAAGTGCGAGGCGTGCGGCTCCTTCGAGCTCATGCCCGAGAAGGACATCCTCGACGTGTGGTGGGAAAGCGGCGTGTCGCACACCTCCGTGTTGAGGCACCGCGAGGGCGAGGGACTGCGCTTCCCGGCCGACCTGTACCTGGAAGGCTCCGACCAGCACCGCGGTTGGTTCCAGTCGTCGCTTCTCACCAGCATGGGCGCCTACGGGGTGCCGCCGTACAAATCGGTCATGCACTGCGGCTTCACGGTGGACGAGCAGGGGCGCAAGATGTCCAAGTCGCTTGGCAACGGCGTCGATCCGGCCGAGGTCATGGAGAAGTACGGCGCCGACGTTTTGCGCCTGTGGGTGGCCAGCGTCGACTACTCCCAGGACGTGAGCATCTCCGACAACATCTTGAAGCAGGTCTCCGACGCCTACCGCCGCTTCCGCAACACGTTCCGCTTTTTGCTGGGCAGCCTGGACGACTTCTCGGACGCGCTCGTCGTGGGCGACTGGGAGGCGCTCGAGCCCATCGACCGCTACATGATGGCCAAGACCTACCTGCTGGTGACCGAGGTGGAGGCCGCCTACGACGCGTGCCGCTTCAACGCGGCGTACCGCGCGTGCTACGACTTCGTGAACGACCTGTCGGCCATCTACATGGACGTGGCGAAGGACCGCCTGTACTCCGAGGCGCCAAACAGCCCGCGCCGCCGCGCCGCGCAGACGGTGCTCATGAACATCCTGGAATCGCTCGTGCGCGTGCTGGCGCCGGTGCTGTCCTTCACGACCGACGAGGTGTGGGAGCACTATCCTAAAGGTATGCGCGCCGCGCGCGGAGACGCTCTGACAAGTGTGCAGCTGGCCGGCTGGCCCGCCCGCGCGGACTTCGCGCCCGCCCTGCCCGCCGACGTGCAGGGCGAGATCAACGCGTTCGCGCCGGCGCTCGCCGCGCGCGAGGCGGTGACCAAGGCGCTCGAGGACGCGCGCGCCGCCAAGCTGGTCAACAAGAGCCAAGAGGCCGCCGTCACCCTGACGGCGCCGGCAGAGGAGCTGGCGGCCCTCAAGGCGTTCGGCCCCGAGGCGCTCGGCGAGCTGTTCATCGTCTCTGGCGTGGACTTCGCCCAGGGAGACGAGCTTTCCGCAGCCGTCCGTCCCGCCGACGGCGAGAAGTGCCCGCGCTGCTGGAACTACCGCGAGCTTGGCGGCAACCCGGCCCATCCGCACGTGTGCGCGCGCTGCGGCGACGCGCTTGACGCCATCGGGTTCGCCGAAGGGGAGTAGCGCTTTGGACGAGCAGACGAGCGCGCCCGCGTCCTCTCAGACGCGGGCGCCCAGCAAGCACACCCTGCTCCTGTTTTCCCCTTCCAAGGA
>NZ_CBDTNW010000188.1:0-15873 GCF_965361815.1 Rubneribacter sp. | reverse complement strand
TGCGTTATGCGTCGCCGCCGTTTGCGGCAACGGTGGACACCGAAGCCGAGCGAGCCGCCCGCGCCAAACGCCGCGAGGAGCTGTTCCGGCAGGCGGAAGAAGAGCGCGCTGATCTTCCCAAGGATTTGCCCAGTGCCGTTGAGATGCTGCGGCAGGTGCGCGACGAGCGTGACGTTGCGTTCGAGGCCCTCTCTTCGGTGATGTCGGGAGGGGCGGTGAAAGCGTGATTGTTCTGGACTGCAACGCCGCCCTTGAAATGGCGATGGGCACCCAAGACGGCGCAGGGTTGAAGATGCTGCTTTTGAAGGGTGAAAAAACATATGCGCCTGAGTTGTTCTGTTACGAGGTGACGCACGTCTTGTCGAAGTACGTGCGCGGTGGATATCTTTCGCAGGAGCAGGCAATTCGGTGCGGCATGCGCGCGTTTGCCTCCGTTGACGAATTCGTCGACGATAAAGGCTCGTGGGTGGAAGTGTCGGGAGAATCGAACAGGCTACAGCACTCGACGTACGACTTGTTCTATTTCGTTCTTGCGCGACGGCTGGGCGCCACATTGTTCACGTTGGATAAAAAGCTGCAAGCGTTGTGCGCGAACAACGGTGTGAACTGCGTGTACCTTGACGCTGAGTTCGGTCAGGACGCATAGCGTCCGTCGGCGCGGCGCCGGACGCGCTTGCCTTCCCGCCCCGCGCATTTTGCATGAAATGGCGAATGCGACCTGCGCGCTTGCGGTCGGTGTCGTACAATAACGCAGTTTGAGGCAACGTTTTCCGCCTGCGCAACGCGCGCATCGCGTGGGCGGGGCGCCAACATAGTTTGCAAGGAGAAGAGAAAAGCATCATGGCAGATTTGAAGAACGAATACTGCATGCACACCGCCACCTGCGGCGAGCTGCGCAAAACCGACGTCGGCCGCGAGGTCGTGCTCACGGGCTGGGCGTGGCACAACCGCGACCACGGCGGCCTCATCTTCTGCGACCTGCGCGACCGCGAGGGCTACACGCAGGTGGTGGTCGACCCCGATTGCGTGAGCGCGGAAGACTTCGCCAAAGCCGAGCACCTCGGCCGCGAGTACGTGCTGAAGGTGACGGGCACGGTGCGCGAGCGTGCCGTCGACGCGGTGAACCCGAACATGGCCACCGGCGAAATCGAGGTGCTTGCCAGCGCGCTTGAGGTGCTGAACACATCGGTCACGCCGCACTTCTCCATCGAAGACGGCATCGAGACCGACGAAACCACCCGCATGAAGTGGCGCTACCTGGACCTGCGCCGTCCCGAGATGTATCGGGCCCTGCACCTGCGTCACACGGTGGCCCAGGCCATGCGCGGCGCGCTCAACGAGCGCGGCTTCCTGGAGGTGGAAACCCCCATCCTGGCCAACTCCACGCCCGAGGGCGCGCGCGACTACATCGTGCCGAGCCGCCCGAACCCGGGCAAGTTCTATGCGCTGCCGCAAAGCCCCCAGCAGTTCAAGCAGATGCTCATGTGCGCCGGCATCGAGCGCTACTACCAGATTGCGCGGTGCTTTCGCGACGAGGACCTGCGAGCCGACCGCCAGCCCGAGTTCACGCAGGTGGACATAGAGATGTCCTTCGTGCAGGGCGAGGACGTGATGAACCTCATGGAGGACGTCATGGCCGAAACCTTGCGCGCGGTGGGTGTGGAGCATGCGTTCCCGCTTGAGCGCATGCCCTACGCCGAGGCCATGGAGCGCTTCGGCAACGACCGCCCGGACACGCGTTTCGGCATGGAGCTCAAGGACCTCACCGACATCGTGAAGGACACGGGCTTCAAAGTGTTCTCGAGCGTGGCGAACTCCGGTGGCGTGGTGAAGGCCATCAACGCCAAGGGCGCGGGCGACTGGAGCCGCGGCGAGGTGGAGAAGTTGGCCGACATCGCCGCCGAAAACGGCGCGAAGGGCATGGCCTGGGTGGCCTTCACCACTGACGGCCAGGAGAAAAGCCCCATCAAGAAGTTCTTCTCCGACGAGGAGTGGGCGGCGCTCAAGCAAGCCATGGACGTGGAGCCGGGCGATTTGCTGCTGTTCGCGGCCGACACCTACGAGGTGGCGTGCGCGGTCCTTTCCGCACTGCGCCTGCGCATGGCCGATCTGCTGAACGTTCCGCGCGAGGGCCATGCGCTTTTGTGGGTGGTGAACTTCCCCATGTTCAAGTACGACGAGGACGAGAAGAAGTACGCCGCCGAGCACCATCCGTTCACGCACGTGTTGGACGAGGACCTGGACAAGATCGAAAGCGACCCGCTGGCCTGCGGCAGCTACAGCTACGACCTGGTCATGGACGGCTTCGAGGTGGGTGGCGGCACCATCCGTATCCACAGCGCCGAGGAGCAGCGCCGCGTGCTGCGCGTGTGCGGCTTGTCCGACGAGGAGATTGACGAGAAGTTCGGCCACCTTATCCGCGCGCTCGAGCTGGGCGCCCCGCCGCACGGCGGCATCGCGCTGGGCCTCGACCGTTTGGTCATGCTGCTGGCGGGGAAGGACTCCATCCGCGACGTCATCGCGTTCCCCAAGACCAGCTCCGCAAGCGATCCCATGACCGGCGCGCCGAGCGCCGTTTCCGGCCGCCAGCTCAAAGAGGTGAGCCTCCGCACCTTGTAGGCTGCAACAAGGCGGCCGCGTTTCCAAGGCGGCCGCCTTGCGGGAAAGGAGGAGCGTATGAGGCTGACACGCGTAACGGAGTCGGGGGATGTGGAGGTGGACGACGTGGGCGCCGCGCTCGCCAAGTTGGCGGCGTACGAGGATGCCCACGAGGCCACGCAAGCCGAATACGATCGAGTGGCGGCGCTGATCGAGAGCCGTCGTGCCGAGGGTCGGCTGCGCGGTTCGACGAGCAACCAGCTTATCGCCCAGAAGATGAGCGCGAAAGCGGTGCTCGTCTTGTTCGAGTCGCACGGCGTCGAGTGACGGCGCGCTGCTAGGGGCCGACCTGCGTTTTCGCGCGAAGGTCGGCCCCTTCGTGCGCAGCCGCCTCGCGCCTTCGCCTGCGTGCGCGTCATGCCGTTGCTTTCGCCTGCTCGCGCGTCTTATCTGCTTGTGCATCCTATCTGCTTGCACCTCCCATCTGCGCCTCCGTTTGCTCGCACATTCCATCTGCCTGCACATCCCGCCTGCGCCTCCGTTTGCTCGCGCATTTCGCCTGCGCTTTCGCCTGCTCTCACACCCCATCTGCCTGCACATCCCATTTGCGCTTTCGTCCGATCATCTTTCGTCTGTCGCACGTTGTGAGGCGGACCCCGCTTTGCTGCGGGCGGCGTTTGCTTCCTGCTCGTGCCCTCCGGAGAGGGAAAAACGCGCAAAATCCCCTCGCGTGGTCAAAAACAGCGTAAGTCGGGGGATATTTCGGGTTGTTGCCATGTATGTCTCCGTAAAAGCCCAGGTCGTCGTGAGCCGCTGCGGAGCGAAAGCCTCAAAAATCCCCGACTTACGCCGTTTTTGACCACTCGAGCCTGAAAACGTGCATTTTGAAGGCTCTGCGCGCAAATCCCGCCGTGCTGGGTCAAGGCGGCACCCGTGCCTTGTCGAGACTCGGAGTTTGCCCCGTGGTCCTTCGCCATGCCAAGTCGAGGCAGCGTTCGCGCCTTGTCGAGTTGCGGAGGTTGCGCTCATGACCCCTTGCCATGCCGGGCTGAGGCAGCGCCCGCGCTCCGTCAAAATTCCGGGGACTGCCCCCCCATGGCCCCATGCCGTGTCCGTTTCTTGCTGCGGGGCGGAGGGCATGGCTCGTCGGCCGGTTGCTCCTATTCGCCGTCCTCCAAAGGCTTGCGCGTGCGGCCCATGCGTGCGAACTTTGCCTTGTCGGTGTCGGCCATGCCCTGGCCGGGGTCGTGGCGTTTGGCGAACTGCGGATCGTCCGGATCGCCCCACAGGCGCTCGGCCACCGGCTTCCATTCCTCGCACGCCTTTTCCGTTTTGGCGCACAGGTCGGCGGCGGTCTCCTCATGCTGCAGGTCGGTGGAGTGCGCACCGCTGCGCTTTACCATCTCGGTCAAACAGCCGCTGTTCTCGTAGATGGGGCAGGGACGCAGCAGGTTGTCGTTGAAAGGCTGGCCCTCGTAGTACTCCATGAAGATGGGCGAGCGCAGCGCGTCGAGGAGGCTCACCTCTCGGATGTTCGCGTTGGAGTAGTGGGCGAATACGCAGGGCTCCACGTCGCCGGCGGCGTTGATGTGCAGGTAGCGCCGCCCGCCGGCTATGCAGCCGCCCACGAACTCGCCGTCGTTTTGGAAGTCGAGCGTGAAGAGCGGCTTGGTGTCGCGCATCTTTCGCACGAAACGGTACAGGTGCTCGCGCTGGGCGGCAGTGGCCATGAGCTCGGCTGGCGAATCCACCCCCACGGGGAAGTAAGAGAAGATCCAGCAGAACAGCGCGCCCTGGTCGATGAGCCAGTCGAAGAACTCCTCCGACGCGATGGACTCGGCGTTGGCCGAGGTGTAGCAGCACGACACGCCGAAGGGCAGCCCGTGTTCGCGCAGAAGCCCCATGGCTGCAGCCACCTTGGCGTAGGTGCCCTGGCCGCGCCGTCCGTCGGTGGCCTCCTCGAAGCCTTCAACGCTGATGGCGGGAATGAAGTTTTTCACGCGCAGCATGTCCTGGCAGAAGTCCTCGTCGATGAGCGTGGCGTTGGTGAACGAGAGGAAGGTGCAGTCAGCGTGCTGCTCGCACAGCGCGATGAGGTCGCGCTTGCGCACCAAGGGCTCGCCTCCGGTGTAGATGTACACGTAGGTGCCCAGCTCTTTGCCCTGGCGGATGATGGAGTCAAGCTCTTCCAGGGTCAGGTTCTCCTTGTGGCCGTACTCGGCGGCCCAGCAGCCGGTGCAGTGCAGGTTGCAGGCGCTTGTGGGGTCCATGAGCACGGCCCAGGGGATGTTGCACTGGTACTTCTCGCGCATGGCCTCCTGCTTGGGCCAGGCCATCAGGTTGCCGTCGATGACGAAGGTCTTCACCAGGTTATCGCGCACGACGGGATTCAAATCCATGATCTTCATGATGAGCTGGTACCAGTTGTTTTTCTGGTCGATGGCGTTGCGGAACGCCGCGCGCTGGCTGGGGAACAGGTCGGCGGGCGCCACTTTGTCCAGTAGGTCCATGATCTTGACGGTGTTGGCCTCGGGGTCCTTCAGGAAGTAGTCGAGCGTCTTGTCGAGCGCGGCGCGTTTGATCTGGTCGGTCGCTTTCATGCTCATCGCTCCTTTCGTGCTTCTATATTTTCCACAAATGTTGATTATTCATCTTATGACGATTATAGTGACGGGGAGGTGACGGGCAATTGCCAGTTTCGATTCGGATGGGGGTTATTCCCCAGATCCGGCGGAAAGTGGGGCGCAACGATGGAAGGCTCTGAAGACTCGGCGGCGGAGGATGCGCTGAAAAGGCAGCCGGGCGCAGCGGGGGACGGGTCGGACGGACAATCGGGCGCAGCGGGGGACGGGCCGGACGGGCGGCCGGGCGCAGCGGCGGGCGCGACGCGCCGCAACGGTTGCGCGCAGGCGACGCGGCGCGGCGAGCGCGGACCGGCGGCGAAACGCGGCGGGCGCGCGCAGGATCGGCGGGTCGCCCGCACTAAGGCGGCCGTTCATGCTGCGGTCCTCAAACTGGTGCAGGAGCGTGCCTTCGACAAGGTGACCGTGGCTGCCGTGGCGCGCGAGGCCGACATCGACCGCAAGACGTTCTACCTGCACTACGCTTCGGTGGACGACGTGGTGGACGAGATCGTCCGCGAGGAGGCCGAGTGGCGCGTGGCCATCGTGCGTGAAGAGGCGTTCGCGCTCGGGGAGCGTATGGATGTGGCCGATCTCTTCTCGCGTGTGAGCGTGGCGCTCATGGAGCAGTTCGAGGCGAGCGGGCTGACGTTTGCGCATCTGTCCTCCGACCTGCTTTTGCGCAAGATAGAGCGCCCGCTCACCGAGGCCATCATCGCCGACGACGCACTGGGCATGGCCGCTGCGCTGGGTCCGCGCCTTCCGTACGCGGTGTCGTTTTTCAGCGCGGGGCTGCTGTCGGTTATGCAGCACTTGCTGGCCAACGATTCGGAGATGCCGCTTGAGGAGCTGGCGCGCATGGCGAGCGTGGCCGTGGCGTCGGGCGTGGAGGGCCTTCTGCGCGATGCGCAGCGCACCGTGTAAAGCCGGTGTAAAATCCGCTTGGGGACTATGTGCTTTTGGTCGCTTCGGCGGCGGAGGCCGAACGGGGCTTGCGCGCATCGGCTATACTGGGACCTCGCATGCGTGGCATGCACGGGAGTATCCCGGATGGGCCGGGGCGGCGCCATGTTCCGAACCTGGTCAGGTCCGGGAGGAAGCAGCCATAAGGGACCGCTGACGAGCGCTCCCGCCCATCCGGGATACTTCTGCGTACGAGGACGCTTGCGGCAACAACGCCGCCGCGCGCCGGATGCGGCGCGCATCGCGCGTCTTGGAGCTGAAAGGCGCTCATGGAAATCATCGACTTCTTCGTCAACCTGCTATCCGATCCGCGTGGCGCCATCGCCGGCTGGATTGTGGCGCTGGGCGCGGTGTGGGTGTACACGCCGCTGTTCCTCATCGTGTTCGTGGAAACGGGCTTGGTGTTCTTCCCGTTCCTCCCCGGCGACTCGCTGCTGTTCGCGGCGGGCGTGTTCTCGGCCGACGGGGGAGGGCTCAACATTTGGGCGACGCTCATCGTGTTCTACGTGGCGGCTATTTTGGGCAACACCTCGAACTACTGGATAGCGCGCTTCTTCGGCAAGCGCATCATCGACTCCGGCAAGGTGAAGGCGCTCACGCCCGAGCGCATGGCGAAACTCGACCACTTTTTCGAGAGGTACGGCGGCCTCACCATCGTCATCACGCGCTTCATGCCGTTTTTCCGCACGTTCGCTCCGTTCATCGCGGGCACGGGGCATATGAACTTCGGAAAGTTCACGCTGTTCAACTGCATCGGCGGCATCACGTGGGTGAGCTTGTTCGTGCTGGTGGGGTACTTCTTCGGCGGCATTCCGCTTGTGCAGGAGCACTTCGAGGTGATCGTGCTGGGCATTGTGGCCGTGTCGGTGGCTCCCGCCATCATCGGCGCGATCAAGGCGGCCATGGGCTCGCGCAAGGCGAAACGGGCCGGGACGGACGCCGAGGCCGAGTAGCATGCGGTCGCGCGGCGCGGCAAGCTGGGTCGAAAACGGGCGGGGCGGAGGCTCCGCCCGTTTTTCGTGGTGCGGCCGGACAGGCGGCGGGGCGGGGTTGCCGGGCGCGGGCTGCTGATGCTGTGTGCTTGACGGCGCCCTCCGCGGTCGTGCGCGGTTGCCGATATAATAGGGAGGACCGATGATTTGGGCAGGGGGCGCGCCCGCTGCCCGACAGCATGCGCGTGGAGGGCGATTTTCCCATGTCGGAAGCACTATACAGGAAGTACCGGCCGCAGATCTTCGAGGACGTGGTCGGCCAGGAGCACATCGAGCGCACCATCAAAAACGCCATCGAGCAGGACAAGGTGAGCCACGCCTACCTGTTCACCGGCCCGCGCGGCACGGGCAAGACCACCACGGCGCGCCTGCTGGCCAAGGCGCTTCTGTGCGAGCACGGGCCCACGCCCGAGCCCGACGGCACGTGCGAGGACTGCGAGATGATCGCCAACGGCGAGCACCCGGATGTCTACGAGCTGGACGCCGCCAGCCGCACCGGCGTGGAGAACGTGCGCGAGGAGATCATCGGCCGCGTGCAGTTCGCCCCCACGCGCGGGCGCTACAAGATATACATCATCGACGAGGTGCACATGCTGTCCACGGCGGCGTTCAACGCGCTGCTGAAGACGCTTGAGGAGCCGCCAAGCCATGTGGTGTTCGTCTTGGCCACCACCGACCCGCAGAAGGTTCCCGAGACGATTCATTCGCGCTGCCAGCGCTTCGATTTTCGGCGCATCTCGCAGGAGGCGCTCGTGTCGCGTCTGGGCGCGGTGTGCGTGTCCGAGGGCGTGGAGTTCGAAGGCGAGGCGCTCGACCTTGTGGCGCACCGGGCCGAGGGCGGCATGCGCAACGCGCTCACCTCGCTCGAGCAGCTCATCGCGTTTGGCGAGGGGAAGGTCACGCTGGAAGTGGCCGAGCGCATGCTGGGCGGCGTGGACACCAACGATCTCGCCGAGATCGTGCGAGCCATTGGCACGCGGGACGTGGCGGGGTGCTTCCGCTGGACGGCTGAGTTCGTGGAGACGGGCGCCGACCTCGCTCAGTTTGCACGCGATCTGGCCGAGCACGTGCGCAACCTGTACGTTATGGCGCTCACCGACGCCGACGTGGCGCTGGAGGTGGGGGATACGGAGCGGCGCGAGCTGGCGAGCGAGCTGCCGCTGTTTGGACCCGACCGCCTCTCGCGGCTGCTGGGGGTGCTGGGCGATTTGTCCGCGGAGCTGAAAACGTCCACGAACCCGCGCCTGTCGTTCGAGATAGCGCTCACGCGCATGGTGCGGCCGGATTCCGACCTCACGCTGGAGGCGCTGGCCGAGCGCGTGGAGGCGTTGGAGAGCGGCTACTCGGCGGTGGCGCACGTGACGAGCGCGGGAGCGGCGAACGTTGCAACGGCGGGGGCCGCGCCTGTCCCTGCGGCGGCGGGGATGGCGCCTGCGGTGGCGCCGTCGGCGCCGTCGGAGCCCGCTGCGGCCGTGCCCGCCCCGCAGCCCGCTGCGGCCGGGTTCATCCCGCAGTCCGCCGCGGCTGCCGCGCAGTCCGCTGCCGCTGTGTCCGCAGCTGCTCCGCAGCCGGTTTCGCAAGATCGAACCCAGGCCGCTCCTCCGGCATCCGCTCCCGCCCCGCAAGCGCCCGTTCCGACAGCGCCCGCTCCCGCGGCCTCGGACGTGGCTTCCGTCCCGGCCTCAGCCGTTCCCGCCTCGTCGCCGTCTCCCGCCGCAGCTCCAGCTGGCGGCGGAGGGGTTTCCCCGGAGTTGGGCGAGAGCCTGCAGAATCCCGCAGCGCTCCAGCGCATCTGGCAGGCCGCGCTGTCGGCCCTCAAGAAGGAGAAGGCCGCCTACGGGGTGCTCTTCCTCAATGCGAAGGCCGCCTACGACGCCGGCAAGCGCGTGCTTTCGATAGAGTTCCCGGCCGAGAACGCGTTCGCGTACAAAGCCGTGCAAAAGCCCGACGTGCAGCAGGCCGTGTCCGCCGCCCTCGCGCAAGCGTGCGGCGAGGCGATTCCGTTCGCCTACGTGCAGGCCGGCGGCGCCTCCGCTGCGCCGGTGCCGACGGCGCCGGCCCCCGAGCCGACCGCTCAGCCGGTGTCGGCCCCCTCGTCCGTTGCGCCCGAACGCCGTTCGGATCCCGCGCCGGCCCCCGCCGCCCCTGCGACGACCCAGCTCGTGCCGCCCGCTTCCGCCCCCGCGCCGGCCCCCGAGGTTCAAGCCGCAGCCCCCGCCGCTTCGCGCGAGGTTCCGCCCTTCTCAGACGATCAGGTTCCCTACGACGATGCGGACGCGCCCGTTCCGGACGAATCGGATTACGGCGTCCCGGCCCCGTCCGCGCCTGTTCCGTCGCCTGCGGTTGCGCTCGCTCCGGCCCCGACATCGGGGTCCGCGTCTGCTTCGGTTCCGGCAACCGTTTCGGCCCCGTCGGAGCGTTCTGCCGCCTCGGCATCGGCGTCCGCTCCGGTTGCCTCGTCCGCCCCTGCCTCGGCGTCCGCCCCGGCAGCCACGCCCGTTCCGACGGCGTCTGCGGCTCCGCCCGCGCCAGCTCCCGCACCCGCGCCGGCCCCTGCGACTCCGCCTGCGGCCGTCCCCCAGGCGCCTGCGGCTCCGGGCGCGGCCCCTTCGCCTGCCGGTCCGGCCGACTCCGCCGACCTGCAGGCCATCCTGGCCGCAGGATTCGGCGATGGCGTAGTTGTCGAAGAAGTGAGAGAATGACCTTCGCGCGAAAACCGCTGCGAAAGCCGCCGTCGCATGCGCGCGGCGCAGGAGACGACGACAGATAGGAGATGACGATGGCGAAACGAGGCGGGTTCCCCGGAGGCGGCATGGGCAACATGGGCGCCATGATGAAGCAGGCGCAGAAGATGCAGCTCGAGCTGGCCAAGGCCCAGGAGGAGATCAAGGACATGACGTTCGAGGCCACCGCCGGAGGCGGCATGGTCAAGGTGGTCGCGTCGGGCGATATGTCCGTGACCAGCATCGTCATTGATCCGGAGGCTGTGGATCCCGAGGACGTGGAGATGCTGCAGGACATGGTGACCGCGGCTGTGAACGAGGCGCTGCGCGGCGTGTCCGAGCTGAGCTCCCAGCGTCTGAACGCCGCCACGGGCGGTCTCAACATCCCGGGCCTCATGTAGGCCGGAGGCGGGGTTTTCATGTACGCGGCACCGTCCATCCAGAAGCTGCTCGACGAGCTGGAGCGTCTTCCCGGCGTAGGGCCGAAGTCCGCCCAGCGGATAGCCTATTGGATCCTCAACGCCGACAAGGCGACGGCGCTGCGCTTGGCGGAGGCCATTGCGGAGGTGAAGGACCAGGTGCGCTTCTGCGAGCGCTGCTTCAACTACGCCGAGGACGACCTGTGCGAGATCTGCCGGTCGCCAAAGCGCGACGCGGGCGTCATCTGCGTGGTCAGCGAGCCGCGCGACATCCCTCCCATCGAGCGCACCGCCGTCTACGACGGCGTGTACCACGTGCTGGGCGGGGCGCTCTCGCCCTTGGAGGGCATCGGGCCGGACAACCTGCGCATCGCCGAGCTCATGAAGCGCCTTGCCTCCGAGGAGGTGCGCGAAGTGGTGCTGGCCACGAACCCCAATGTGGAGGGCGAGACGACGGCCGCCTACCTGGCCCGCCTCATCAAGCCGCTCGGCATCCGCGTCACCCGTCCCGCGAGCGGCCTGCCCGTAGGCGGCGACCTCGAGTTCGCTGACGAGGTGACGCTCGGCCGCGCCCTCGAGGGCCGTCGCGAGGTGTAGGAGCGTTTGCGGGGATAGCCGGGTGCGGGCAAAAAAAATCGGGACGTCGCCGTCCCGAAAGCAAGAAGAAGGGTTCCGCTCCCCTCCAAAAGCAGAACCCTTTTCTTTACGAAAGCATCAAGCCTTTGTAAAGCGAGGTCCAGTATAGCACCGCCCTCCATGAAATATCAACATATTTTTTCGGCGAAGCTCCTACGGCGAAAACCTGCCTTTGCCTTCGCCCCGCCCGCCGCGAGTTCGCCGCGGATCCGCCGTGAGCCGCGAGCTGCGAGCTACGAACCCGCCACGGGCCGCAAGCTGTGGGCCTGCTGCGGTTGCCGCGTTCGGGGCGGTCGGCTTAGCTTCGGTGGTGCGCGGTCCAAGATCCGGCTTGAGGCGCGCGTTGAGCAGGCTCGTGCAAGATGTTTCCCGAAAAATGGCCAAGTTCCCCAGTTATGAGTCCCAAGTTCCCAAGTTATGAGTCCTTTCTCCGACGCCAGCATCAGATATTTTGCAACTTAGAATTTCTGACCAGGTGGTTCGCAAACGGCGTTTTGCGCGTTTCGTGAGAGAAACCGGGCATGGCGTCGAAAAAAGACTCATAACTGGGGAACTTGGCCGTTTTTCGGGAAACATCTCGCATGGGCCGCTGGGGAAGGGGGCCGTGCGGCGCGCCCGTGTCGCGCGCGGCTTCTGCTATACTGGGCGCCGAGCAAAGAGGGGGCGCGCATGGTGAATATTCCCAGCCCGGCCGTGTCGGTGGTCGGGCGGCACAACTCAGGAAAGACCACGCTTATAGAGAAGCTGATCGCCGAGCTGGTGAGCCGGGGTTTGGACGTGGGCAGCGTGAAGCACCACAGCCATGTGGGCTTCGACATCGACATTCCCGGCAAGGATTCCTACCGTCACCGCGCCGCCGGCGCAAGCGAGACGGTGATAGCGGCGCCGGGTCAGATGGCGTGCATCAAGACGGTGGAAGGCGAGTTGGAGTGCGCCGACATCGTGCGCGGCATGCCGGGGCACGACGTGGTGGTGGTGGAGGGGTACCGCAAAAGCGGGCTGCCCACCATCGAGATCATGCGCGCAGGCAGCGAGGCCGATTCCCGCGTGGCCGCCGTGTTCGCCGAGGGCGCGCGCCGGGGCTGGCCTTTGGGCGCCGACTTCACGCAACTCGCGCGTGAGGACGCGCCGTTGAGCGAGGGTCCTTCTGCCGGCGAGGTTTCGCAGGGCGCTTCGCATGCGTGTTCTGCGGGGGTCGGGGATCGCTTTGCCGTGCAACGCCCCGACCATGGGGACGTCTCGAACAAAATGCCCGGCGCGCGGACCGTGGCCGTCGTCACCGATATCGCCGAGGCGCGCGAGGCCGCATCGATCTACGGCATTCCCGCGTTCGATTTGGACGATGTGGCCGCGCTGGCGGATTTCATCCAAGGCCACTACGCGCGGCCGCGCGTGACGGTGGTCATCCAAGCGGGGGGCGAGAGCCGTCGCATGGGGCGCAGCAAGGCGACGGTGCCTTTCGCCGGTCGTCCGCTCATCTGCCGGCTGGTCGAGCGCTTGGCTCCGGCCGCCGACGACCTGGTCATCACCACCAACGAGCCTGAGAACCTGGCGTTTCTGCACGAGGAGTTCCCGGGCTTGGGCATCCAGCTGGTGCGCGACGAGCTGGACTTCCGCGGCGCGCTGCCCGGCCTGTACACGGCGCTGCGCGCGGCGCGCAACCCCTACGTTGCCGTGGTGGCCTGCGACATGGTGTTCGCGTCCCCGTCGTTGGTGGTGGCCGAGGCGCTGGCCATGAACGAGTCTGGCGCCGACGCGGTGGTGCCGGTGAACAAGCACGGCTACGAGCCGTTCCACGCCCTGTACCGTCGCGATGCGTGCCTGCTGGCCGTGCGGGCCGCGCTCGACCGGGGGGAGCGCAGCGCTCAGTCGTTCCTTCCGAACGTGGAGGTGTTCGAGTTCCCGCAGAGCCGCGTGCTGGAGGCCGAGCCCATGGGCGGCTGCTTCATCAACGCCAACACGCCCGAGGAGCTGCGCGGCATAGAAGAGTCGTTTTTGGAGAAGTGACATGCCCAATCTCGTAGACATCGTGGAAGTGGCCGAGGCTCTGGAGAGCAAGGCGGTGTATCTGGCCTCCGACCGCTGCGTGGCCGTGCGAAACCGGCATTCGTCGTGCGCGAAGTGCGCCGACGCGTGCCCGACCGGCGCGGTGTTCGCCGCCGACAACGTGCTCTCGCTCGATGCCGAGACCTGCGTGGCCTGCGGGGCGTGCACCACGGCGTGCCCCACCGAGGCGCTCATCCCGCTGCGGCCCTTAGACGAGGACCTGGCGTCCGCGGTGGTCGCCGGCGTGGCGAACACGGGCGGCACCGCCGTGTTCGCGTGCGCGCGCATCGCGTCGAAGCACGTGGGCGACCCGACGAAGTACGCCGAGGTGCCGTGCCTGGCGCGCATGGAGGAGAGCGTGCTTCTGGGCTTGGCCGCGCGCGGCGTGCGCGACATCGTGCTGGTGGACGGCACGTGCGCCACATGCCGGTTCCGCGGCAACGTCCCCGGCATCGACGCGGTGGTGGCCTCGGCGAACGACCTCATGGCGGCGCAGGGTTCGGACATCCGGGTAACGCGCGCCTCGGCGTTTCCCGAGGAGGCGCTTTTGGAGGACAAGCGCAAGCTTCTGGGCGAGTCGCGCCGCGGCTTCTTCACGAGCGCCCGCTCGCGCGCCAAGGACGCGGCGGGCACGGCGGCCGAGGTGATGGTGTTCAAGAACGACGCCGCCGGCGCGCCGTCTTTGCGCGAGCGGTTGCGCATGTCGGATGCGGGCACGCTTCCCCAGTTCAACCCCGAACGGCGCATGCGCGTGCTCGACGCGATAGATTCGCTGGGCGCCTCTGTGGCGCCCGAGATAGACACGCGGCTGTTCGGCAGCGTGCGCATCGATGCGCAGCGCTGCTCGGTGTGCGGCATGTGCACGGTGTTCTGCCCCACGGGCGCGCTTGTGAAAAGCGAGGTCGTTCCCGAAGACGGCGTGGGCAGCTACCTGGAGTTCTCGGTGGCCGATTGCGTGCAGTGCAACCTGTGCGCCGACGCGTGCCTGAAAAAATGCCTCGAAGTGGATTCGGTGGTGAGCACCGCCGAGCTGTTCGACTTCGAACCGCGGATGATCCATCTGCCCGACCCGCCCAAGCGCGCCGGCATCCTGAGCAGCCTCAAGCGGTAGGGCGGCCGCCCTCGGGGGCGTTGCGAGCGGGTGCGGCGGCTGCGGAAGGGACGTCGGCTGTGAGGCGGGCGCCAAGAGGCGCTTCGGCTGCGCGCACCGGTCGCGAGGCGGGCGCGGCGGCTGCAAGGCGGGTGTCCGAGGGCGCGCTTCGGGGCGTGCGCCCGCCCATGCATGTGGGCATGCGGTCGAATCGGCGATGCGCCCTTCCTTCGGCGGGCGAAGTGCTGTATAAGAGGGCAACGCGTTTTGCATCGACCCGCCCAAGGAGGACCGCATGGGCTTTTCCTTAGAGACGAGCGTTCCGGCGCTCACCGTGTTCGCGCAGGGGCTTTTGAGCTTCTTCTCGCCGTGCGTGCTGCCGCTCATCCCGCTGTACGTGGGCTATCTGGCCGGCGGCGCGGGGAAGGTGGCGGATGACGGCACCGTGGAGTACCCGCGCGCGAAGGTGCTTGCGAACACCGTGTTCTTCGTGGTGGGCGTGAGCTTTGCGTTCTTCCTGCTGGGGTTTGGGTTCACGGCGCTCGGGCAGTTCTTCACGGGCAACCAGCGCGCGTTCTCGGTGGCGGCGGGCGTCATCATGGCGCTGTTCGGCCTGTACATGCTGGGCGCGTTCGGCAAGGCGCGCGCGGTGGAGACCGAGCGGCGGCTGCCGTTCAACCTGAACAAGTTCGCCATGAACCCGCTGGTGGCGCTGGCGTTGGGCTTCACGTTCAGCTTCGCGTGGACGCCGTGCGTGGGTCCGGTGCTGGCGAGCGTGCTGCTCATGGCGTCGTCGAGCGCTTCTGCGGCGGCGGGGTTTGCGCTCGTGGGCGTGTACACGCTGGGCTTCGTGCTGCCGTTTTTGGCGGTGGGCCTGTTCACGGGCGAGGTGCTGCGCTTCTTCCGCACGCACGGCAACGTGGTGCGGTACACGGTGAAGGTGGGCGGCGCGCTGCTCATCGTCATGGGCGTCATGACCGCGACGGGCTGGATGAACGGCGTGACGAGCTATCTGTCGTCGTTCGGCGCGGCGCCGGCCGCGCAGGAGCAGCCGGCGGACGCGGAGGGCGCTGACAGCGGCAAGGATGCGGACGGCAAGGAAGGCCAGAACGCGGATGCGGCCGGCCAGGGTCCAGCCGACGAAGGTGCCGGTGGGTCGTCGGAGGCCGTGGCCGCGCCGCTTGCCGACCTTGCGCTTATCGACCAGAACGGCGTCGAGCACAAGCTGTCCGACTACCGCGGCAAGACCGTCTTCCTCAACTTCTGGGCCACCTGGTGCGGGCCGTGCCAGCGCGAGATCCCCGACATCGAGGCGCTCTACCATGAGCGAGGCGGAAACGAGGGCGATCTGGTGGTGCTGGGCGTCGCCAACCCCAAGACCGACGAGCATCCCCAAAACAGCGACGTGAGCGAGCCGGAGCTGCGCGCGTTCATCGACGAGCACGGCATCACCTACCCCGTGCTCATGGACACGACGGGCCAGCTGTTCTCCGCCTACGGGGTGACGGCGTTTCCCACCACGTTCATGATCGACGCCAAGGGCAACGTGTTCGGCTACGTGGCGGGCATGCTCACGGCCGACACCATGGACAGCATCGTCGATCAGACGATGGCGGGCGTGAAAAAGTAGCCGGGAGCGCCCCGCGCAAGCGGAAAAACGCCCTCTCTGCGAAGCCGCCGCTGACACGCCCCGCCGCCGGTGGTTCGGCAAAGGGGGGGGGTGTCAGCGCGGTTCGGCCAAGGCGGGCGGGAGGCGGAAAAGCGCGGGGCGCCCTCCGTTCGGTC
>NZ_CBDTNW010000187.1:0-15875 GCF_965361815.1 Rubneribacter sp. | reverse complement strand
ATCCAAAACGGTGGAGGAGCTGAGCGCTCTAGCCCCTTCCAAAAGGCCATTGCTCGATTGAAGCGGTCTTCGTCTTTTTCTATAATCTGACAGGATCGAAGGGAGGGGATCCATGATTGCGGCGAGGGAGGCTTTGGGCAAAGCGGCGCGCCTTGCAAGGCGAAACGTTTGGGAAAGCTTGGAGTCGGCCGTGTTCTTTTGCTGGGGGTTCGTTCTCCTTCTCAACAGTGCGCCGTTCTCGTTGATCACGGATAACGTGCTGGATCCCGTTTTGTTCTTTGCGTTTATGATGGCGTGCCTGTGCGTCGCCTTTCCTGTTGCAGGCCGGACGTCCTCTCGGCTCGGAAGGCTTTCGGAGTCAACGTTGCGCTTCGTTGCCTACCTGTGCGCCGCGTTCTCCTTCTTGGTTATCGCGAGCAGCGTTTTGTTCGGATTTCCGAGCTCTGTGGCAATCGTGCTTTCGTCTGCGCTGGCGGCGGGCGGAGTTCTGTTTTTCTCGCTCGCCAACTTCCGCGCCTTTTTCCGACAGGACACGTGCTCTGCGATGGTGGCCGCTTGTGCCTCGCTGGCGTGGGCGCTCCTGTTTTTTCTGGCGCTCATTGTTTTTCTGAAAGATGTCAACGTGCTATGCGGATGCGCTATCATGCTGATTTTCTGCGCGGCTGGGTTTTTGCGCGGCCGCGGAAAGGGGGTCGACTCGGCTCCCGGTCTAAACGACGAAGGTGCTACGCCGTCAGAGCCGTCTTCGGAGGGTGGCTCCCGCGTTCTCCTTCCGGGCGGTATCCGCCCCGCCTCTTTCCGTGCGCTTTTCTTCGTCGGGGGCTTTTTCTTGTCCTATGAGTTCAACGGGACGCAGAAAACCGCCCATTTCGTCGGCACGCACGTGTTTTCGGAGCAGATAGGGGGAACCGCCCTTGCCTCTGTCTCCTACCTTGTTCTCATGCTGGTTCTCATGGTCATTGTCGTGGGCGCATATTTGAGGCCGGGCGTTTCGCTGCCCGGCATTGCTTTCGTGGTTTTGCTGGCCGTCACGTTTTTCTCGCTTCCGGCCCGCACCCCGTTTCCCTTTCCGTTGTTGGCGGCTGGCGCCTCCATCCTGTTTTTCGTGACTTGCTTCGCGTTGTTCAGGGTGCTCGGCGAGATGCGATCCTGCTGCGATGCGCGGCGCCTCTTCTGCTCGATGATGCTCGCCTCGTCTTCAGGGGGCCTCTGCGGGGCCTTGCTTGCGTTTTTCGTTCTCTCGAACACGGAGATGGCGTTTTACGACCAGTTCTTCAGCGTTTTTCCGGCGATCTTGGTTTTAGCCGTCGTCGCCATTCTCATCTTGCTGAGGAAGTGCATCGTTGTTTTGTTTCGGAAAGACGTTCTTCGGGAGCGGTTGGATGCTTCCCGGCTTGAAGATCGCTGCAAGGTGGTCGCCGAACGGTACGGCCTCACAAAGAAAGAATCCGAGGTGTTGGAGTATTTGTCCAAAGGGCGCAACGTGCCTTACATCGCCGAGGCTCTTTTCATTTCGAATTCAACTGCGAAGACGCATGTCTTGCACATCTATCGGAAGGTGGGGGTGTCGTCGCGACAGGATCTTCTCGATTTCGTGCGCGGCGAAGAGGGCGCCGCAGGGACGCGCAGTGCATGAAAAAAGCCGCCCTATGGGCGGCCTGCGGTTCAAAATGGTGCTCCGTGAAGGACTCGAACCTTCGACCTTGGGATTAAGAGTCCCCTGCTCTACCAACTAAGCTAACGGAGCATATGCGCTTGCGTGTCGTTGCGAAGCGGTTTGCCATTTTAGAGCATCCCGCACAAACGCGCAAGACCCATTTTCAAAACGCGCGCTGGGGTGGATGATGGGACTCGAACCCACGACCTCCAGAGCCACAATCTGGCGTTCTAGCCAACTGAACTACACCCACCAAGGCGCAAGGAGGAAGTATACGGATTTTGAACGTGGAGCGCAAGAGGATTATGGACAAATTGTATCAGGCGATTTCCAATTCCGTTTTGATGTGCGGTTTTGCGGTACCATGTGCCCGTTGCGCCAGCGCCGCGCGCGGCGCTGGCTCCCGTTACAACCAAGGAGCACCACGTGGATACCAAGGCATCGTCCGAAAACCGCTTCGCGCTGCTGATAGACGCCGACAACGTGTCGGCCAAGTACATCAAGCCCATCACCGACGAGCTGTCGAAGTACGGCACCGTCACCATCAAGCGCATCTACGGCGACTGGACGCTCACGCTGCACGCCAAATGGAAGGACACCCTGCTGGAGAACTCCATCACGCCCATCCAGCAGTTTGGCTACACCCAGGGCAAAAACGCCACCGACTCGGCCATGATCATCGACGCCATGGACATCCTCTACGGCGGGTCGGTGGACGGCTTCTGCATTGTGTCCAGCGACAGCGACTTCACGCGCCTGGCCAGCCGCTTGCGTGAAAGCGGCCTTACGGTCATCGGCATGGGGGAGAAGAAGACGCCCACGGCGTTTCGCAAGGCCTGCGACATCTTCACCACCCTCGAGCTGCTGCTCAAGGGCACGGGCGGACGGCCCGGCAACGGGCACGACCGCGGCCACGGGGGCGCGGGGCCGTCCATCAAGGACGTGGAGCAGGCCGTCGTCAGCATCGTCACCGACAACCTCAACAACGGCAAGGCGACCGGTCTGGGAGAGGTGGGCAGCCGCCTGCTCAAGCGCTACCCCGACTTCGACGTGCGCAGCTACGGGACCAACCAGCTCAAGAAGCTTTTGGGCGAGTTCCCGGGCGTCGTGGTCACCAAGGAGGGAAACTCGGTGACTGTGGAGCTGGCCGAGGACAAGGCGCAGCCCCAGGCGCCTGCCGCCGACCAGCCCGCCGCGCCCGAGCAGCCTGCCGCTTCCGCCGTCGCGCCCGAGCGGCCTGCGGAGTCCGCGTCCGATCCCGAGCCTGCCCAGGCGCAGGAAGCCGGGGAGGCGCCCGCGGAGCAGAGGAAGCCGAAGTCTCGCCGCGGCGGACGCGGGGGGCAGGCGGCGCGGCGCAAGAAGGCCTCCGCGGAGGCGAAGGAGGAGGCGCCGTCGCAGGCCGACCCCGCCGCCGCGCCCGAGCAGCCTGCGGCGTCCAATCAGCCTGCCGCCGCATCCGAGCAGCCTGCGGCACCCGATCAGCCCGCCGCCGCAGCCGAACCGAAGCCCGAAGCGGCGCCCGCCGAGTCTGCGGCGCCGAAGCGCAAGCCCCGTCGCAAGCCCGCCAAGCCGAAGGCGCAGGAGCGCGAAAAGGCCGCAGCCAAGCCCGCTGCGGCGCCCGAGCCGGCCGCGTCGCCCGAATCCGAGTCCGAGCGCCCCGGCACCCCCGAGCAGTTCATCCGCCAGCTTGTCCGCGAGGCGGGCGCCGAGGGCGTGGCGTTGTCGGAGCTGGGCAAGCGCGTGCGCGCGCGGTTCCGCACGTTCAAGCTGCGTGATTTGGGCTACACCCAGCTGCGCTCTTACGTGGCCGACCTCGACGACGTGGAGATCGAGAAGCGCGGCAAGGACTTTTTCGCCCGTCTTGGCGAGTAACCGGAACGCGGCGCAAAGGAGGAGACATGAAAAGGATTGCCTTGGCGGCAGCGGCCGTCGCCCTTGTGGCGCTTGGCGTGTTCGGCACGCTCGCGGTTCAGAGGACGTTTCAGCCGAGCGTGTCGCTTTCGTCCACATCCATCCAAGAGCAGTTGTCGAACTGCAGCGAGCTGGCCACGGCCAAGCTGGATTATCGCGGCCTTGTGCGCTACGAGGAGGGCGACATCGACTTCATAAACAAGAAGGCGTTCTCCATGGTCTACGATGCCGAGGTGCGTGCCGGGGTGGACCTGTCCCAGGCTCATGTGGAGGTGAGCGGCAACGCGGTCACGGTGACCCTGCCCGCGCCCCAGATGTTCGGAGTGGAGATAGACCCCGATTCCATCGAGTTCTACGACTCGTCGTTCGCCCTGTTCAACTGGGAGAGCAGGGAAGACACCTCCGAAGCGCTCAAGCTGGCGCAAAGCGACGCCGAGGGCAAGGTGGACCAGACCGGCATGCTCGACCAGGCGCGCAGCCAAGCCCATTCGCTCGTGGAGAACCTGCTTTCCCCCTTCACGGAAGGCGAGGGTTCCTACGAGGTGCGGGTGGTGGACGCGTAAGGCGCCCGCCCCTCTTCGCCCGTCCGCGAAAAAGGCCCGCTTCGCATTGCGAGCGGGCCTTTTCCTTGCCGACGAATATCTGGCCGGGGCGGCGCTACTCCTTCGCGCCGAACGTGACCTCCTTGCCCTGCTTGCGCCATTCGCGGTACTCCGCCGTGGCGGTGAACAGCACGTCGGAGGAGGAGTTGAGCGCCGTCTCGCAGGAGTCTTGGATGACGCCGATGATGAACCCTATGCCCACCACCTGCATCGCCACGTCGTTGCCGATGCCGAACAGCGAGCATGCGAGCGGGATGAGCAGAAGCGACCCGCCGGCCACGCCCGACGCGCCGCATGCGGACACGGCGGCCAGCACGCTCAGGATGACCGCCGTGGGCAGGTCGATGGCGATGCCCATGGTGTGGGCGGCCATCATGGCCATGACCGAGATGGTGACGGCGGCGCCGGCCATGTTGATGGTGGCGCCAAGCGGGATGGACACTGAGTAGTTGTCCTTGTCAAGCCCCAGCTTGCGGCACAGCTCCATGTTCACGGGGATGTTCGCCGCCGAGGAGCGCGTGAAAAACGCCGTCAGGCCGCTGTCCTTGAGGCAGCGCAGCACGAGCGGGTAAGGGTTCTTGCGGATGCCCCAGAACACCAGAAGCGGGTTCGTGATCAGCGCGATGATGAGCATGCAGCCCACCAGCACGAGCAGAAGCTGACCGTATTCGGTGAAGATCTCCAGGCCGTTCTCGCCCACGGAGGTGTAGACCAAGCCCAAGATGCCGAAGGGGGCCAGCGAGATGATCCAGCGCACCACCTGCGACACGGCGTCGGAGACGCTCGTGAACACGTCCTTGGTGTTTTGCGAGGCGGCGCGCAGCGCGATGCCCAGCACCACGGCCCAAGCCAGGATGCCGATGTAGTTGGCGTTGATGAGCGCGTCCACGGGGTTGGACACGATGTTGGACACGAGCGTGGCCAGCACCTCCCCGATGCCGCTTGGCGAGGACTGCTCGACCTCGCCGGCGGTCAGCGTCAGCTCGATGGGGAACAGGAAACTCGCCACCACGGCCACGAGCGCCGCCACGAAGGTGCTCACTATGTAGAGCGCCACCACCGTCTTCATGGAGCCTGCGGTCTTGGCGTTGGCGAGCGCGCTGATGACCAGGAAGAACACCAAGATGGGCGCAACGCCTTTCAGCGCTGAGACGAACAGGGTGCCCAAAAGCTCCACCACCTCGTTGCCGGGCACGAACACGCCCAGCGCCGCGCCGATGATCAGGCCGACGAGGATGCGCTTGATCAGGCTGATGGAATTCCAGGCCCGACCGATCTTCTTGAGGGTTTCCATTGTCGTCTCGCTTTCTTTCAGTTTCTCGAAAAACGGCATTATAGTAACAGATTCGCCCGTCGTTTCCCCGCGGCGGCTGCGGCGGTTCGATGGAGGCGGGGAGCGGCGAGCCGGGCTTCATCGCGCGATCGCCGCGGAATATCTGCTATCATGGTCGCTGGCGCCTTCGTTGGGGCGCCGTTCGCGCCGTGCGGGCGTGGCGGAATTGGCAGACGCGCCAGATTTAGGTTCTGGTGGGGAGACCCGTGAAGGTTCGAGTCCTTTCGCCCGCACCATGCGGTTTCGCCGCATCCCTCAGATCACAAGAAGCGTCCGAGCAGAAACCCTGCGACGACTGCGATGAGCGAGAACAGGGCCGACAGCGCCACGAGCCGGGCCTCTCGCTTGCTTTTGCGCCTAAGCTCCAGCTCGGCCTCGCGCTTCGCCGGAAAGTAGGAGTAGCCGTCGGAGGTGATGGCGACCACGGTTCCGTGCCGGTCGTCTTTTTTCTGCACGAGCGCGCCGCGCTCGATGAGCTCGTGCTGCAGGTCGTCCTCGGGCCGGTAGGGAAAGGCGCAGCGGTAGACCAGATCACCGCCCACGGTGCAGGTGGAGCGCTCGTAGTCGATGAGGCGCTCCAGCTCGCGCTCTTGCATGAGATTGAGTTCGATGGTGGGCATAGGGGCCTCCGCTGCTGCGTTTCGGGTTCGTTTGGAACCATGATAGCGCCGTTCGGCTCGGATTGGTAGCGTCAAATGGAATCGTAACCATCCGTTTTCGTCGGCGACCCTGCGGCCCGGCGCGGCGAGTCGAGCAGGGCCCTTCGGTAGGCGCGAAGTAGGCGCGAACCCTCGGCCGAACCCTCGGCCATCGGTTCTTTCGTGAACCCGCATGCCGCGCACTTCCTCAAAACCCGCACATGTGAGATAATCCCCATTCGGTGTGCCCGGCGCACGGTTTCCTTGCGCAGGGGCCGCGCTCGGGACCGCGCCGGTTTCGCACCGGCGGGCCGCAGAGGCGATGAAGGCAACGATGGAGGATAGTTACGTGGAAACAAAAGTTGAGGCACTGCAGGACGACCGCGCGAAGGTGACCGTCACCGTCGACGCCGGGGACGTTGACGCCCGCATAAAGAAGACGTACAAGGATTTCGCCAACAGGTACAGCTTTCCCGGGTTCCGCAAGGGCAAGGCCCCGCGTCCGATCATCGACAACGCCCTGGGCAAGGACGCCGTCCGGGCCACGGTGACCGACGACGTCGTCAACGGCTCCTATCCTCTGGCCATCGACGAAAGCGGCCTGTACCCCATCTCCAAACCCGAGTTCGAGGAGACGGATCTGGTGGAGGGCGGCAAGCCCTTCACGTTCTCGTTCAGCGTGGCCGTGAAGCCGGAGCTTTCGCTGTCCGGCTACGATCCGGTGGAGATCGAGCTGCCCGCCGAGGGCGCTTCCGATACGGAGGTCGACGAGCAGGTGGAGGCGCTGCGCGAGCATTACCACACCTTCGAGGACGCGGCCGCGGCCACGAAGGTGAAGGAGGACAGCTATATCGACCTGGCCATGAAGGCCACCGACGACAAGGGCGAGGACATCCCCTCCCTCACGACGGAAAGCCGCCCCTACGGTTTGGGCGCGGGCCTGTTCCCGGCCGAGTTCGACGAGCAGCTGGTGGGCCTGAAGAAGGGCCAGAGCGCCTCGTTCACGCTCGACATGCCGGCCGAGCCGCCCATCATGCTGTCCGCGCTTTCGGGCAAGACCGACAAGATCAACTTCGAGGTTGAGGTCAAGGTCGTCAAGAAGAAGGTCCTTCCCGAGGTCACCGACGAATGGGCCAAGGACACGCTGGGCTTCGAGGACGCGGCGGACCTGCGCGCCCGCATCGCCGAGACCGTGGCCCAGCAGAAGGCCGACGCCCTGCCGCGCCTGAAGGAGAACGCCTGCCTGACCGCCATCGCCGAGCGCCTCGAGGGCGAGGTTCCCGAGGCCATGTGCGAGCAGAACGAGGCCAGCCTCATCCAGGACTTCTTCCGTCAGCTCCAGGCACAGGGCATGAGCTTCGACATGTACCTTCTGCAGCAGGGCCTGACGCCCGACCAGTTCAAGGCCGACGTGAAGCTGCAGGCCGCCGATATGGCCAAGCAGGACCTGGCGCTCGACGCATGGGCGCGCCACTTCGGCATGGAGGTCACCGGCAAGGAGGTCACCGAGGAGTTCGTGAAGAGCGGCGCGGAGGATCCTGCGGCCCTTGAGGAGGAGTGGCGCGCGAACGGCCAGCTCCACATGGTCCGCCAGGGCATCCTGCGCACCAAGGCCGTCAAAGAGCTCATGGACACCGCGAAGGTGACCGAGATCGACCCGGCCAAGGCCGACAAGGCCAAGAAGCCGGCCAAGAAGGCCGCCAAGAAGACGGCCGCCAAGAAGGGCTCCGCGAAGAAGGACGAGGCTGCCGAGGCTGCGGCCAACGACGCCGAATAGCGCCCGCACGACACGGCCCGCCCGGATTCCGCGCATTTTACGTGCGCGCCGGGCGGGCCGAGGCAACGGTACGGTACCCTGGCCTTGCACGGCGGCGCGATGGACCCCTTCGCGATGGTATCCTGAACCCATCCGCACAATCCGGCCGTTTTTCGGCCCCAGAGACAAGCGAGGCACGCATTATGAACTTCGATACGAAATCAGCTCTGATTCCCTACGTCATCGAGCAGTCGCCGCGGGGCGAGCGCAGCTACGACATCTACTCGCGCCTGCTCAACGAGCGCATCATCTTTTTGGGCGAGGCCATCGACGACAACGTGGCCAACTCGGTGGTGGCGCAGATGCTGCACCTGGAGAGCGCTGATCCCGACAAGGACATCTCGCTCTACATCAACTCGCCGGGCGGCTCGGTGACCGCGGGTCTGGCCATCTTGGACACGATGGACTTCATCAAGTGCGACGTGTCCACCATCTGCCTGGGCGAGTGCGCCTCCATGGCGGCGGTGCTGCTGTCCAACGGCGCGAAGGGCAAAAGGCTTTGCCTGCCCAACTCGCTCGTGCTCATCCACCAGCCCTCGGGCGGCGCGCAGGGCCAGCAGACCGAGATAGCCATCGTGGCCGACTTCATGCTGAAGACCCGCAACCGCCTGAACAAGATCCTTGCGGACAACACGGGCCAGACCCTTGAGACCATCCAGAACGACACCGAGCGCGACAACTACATGACCGCCGAGGAGGCCGTGGCCTACGGCCTGGTCGATCGCATCACCACCTCGCGCGCCATCGCGTCGGGTTCCGGCGAATAGGGAGACGAGCGGTGACCATGAACGATCGACGAGCCGACCGGTTCGGCGGGCAGGATCCCGACGATATAGCCTGCGCGTTCTGCGGCAAGCGTCCGCAGCAGGTGGCCGCTATGATTTCCGGTCCCAACGGCATCTACATCTGCGACGAGTGCATCTCGGTGTGCGCCGACGCCATGATGCGCGATTTGGGGCTGTCCGTTTCCGGCCAGGAAGCCGAGGAGGAGCCGGCGCATGCGTTCCTGGGCCGCCATGCGCGCCCGTCCCAAGGGGCCGAAGCCGCAGGCGCGGCCGAGCCGGCGCCTTCCGAGGTGCTGGCCGACCTGCCCACGCCCCACGAGCTTTACGCCGAGCTTTCGGAGCACGTGGTGGGCCAGGAGCAGGCAAAACGCGCGTTGTCGGTGGCGGTGTACAACCACTACAAGCGCATCAGCTTAGGCGCGGACGCCGAGGACGGCGATGTGGAGCTGGCCAAGAGCAACATCATGCTTTTGGGCCCCACGGGTTCGGGCAAGACGCTTCTGGCCCAGACGCTGGCGCGCACGCTGCGCGTGCCGTTCGCCATCGCTGACGCCACCACGCTCACCGAGGCGGGCTATGTGGGCGAGGACGTGGAGAACATCCTGCTCAAGCTCATCACGGCCGCCGACTTCGACATTCCGCGCGCCGAGATCGGCATCATCTACATCGACGAGATAGACAAGGTGGCCCGCAAGGCCGAGAACCTGTCCATCACGCGCGACGTGTCGGGCGAGGGCGTGCAGCAGGCGCTCCTCAAGATAGTGGAGGGCACCGAGGCCAGCGTGCCCCCGCAGGGCGGCCGCAAGCACCCCCAGCAAGAGCTCATCCACATCGACACCACGAACATCCTGTTCATCCTGGGCGGCGCGTTCGTGGGGCTGGCCGACATCATCGCCGAGCGCGTGGGCAAAAGCGGGCTGGGCTTCGCCGCCGAGCTGCCCGAGTCGAAGAAGCACGCCGAGGCGGAGCTGCTTGCCCAGGTGCTGCCCGAGGACCTGAACAAGTACGGCATGATCCCCGAGTTCGTGGGACGCATCCCCGTGGTGACGTCGCTTTCCGAGCTGTCGGAGGAGGATTTGGTGCGCATCCTCACCGAGCCGAAGAACGCGTTGGTGAAGCAGTACACGAAGATGTTCGAGTTCGAGGACTCCGCGCTCACGTTCGAGCCGGAGGCTCTGACGGCCATCGCGCACGAGGCCGTCGAGCACGGCACGGGCGCGCGCGGCCTGCGCTCCATCTGCGAGCGCGTGCTGCAGGACGTGATGTACGACCTTCCCGAGCAGGAGGGGCCGTCTGCGGTGACCATCCGCGCAAGCGACATCGCGGGGGAGACGAGGCCCGCCATCGTGGCGGCAGGCGGGGCCGAGGCCCTTCCGGCCGGCGACGAGGCGAGCTTGCAGAGCGCCTAGCCGCAGCGGGACCACGGGCATACGAGCGGGCGGATCGCACAGGCGGCGCGCCCGCTTTTCGGTTTGGGAGACGCGAGAGACCAAGACGACGAAAGAGCAGACCATGGCCGACAACACGAACGACAAAAGCGGCGGCAGGAAGATCGACTACGACTTCGCCGCCCATGAGCGCCCGCTATTCGACGCGTGGATGGACGCGGGCTACTTCCGACGCACGCCCGAGCTGGGCGCGGGATGCGGCCAGCCGTACACCATCGTCATCCCGCCGCCGAACATCACGGGCGTGCTGCACATGGGCCACGCCTTGAACGACACCATCCAGGACACGTGCATTCGCCGCGCTCGCATGCAGGGTCGCCCGACGCGCTGGGTACTCGGCACCGACCATGCCGGCATCTCCACGCAGACGAAGGTGGACAAGAAACTGGCCGACCAGGGCATCAGCCGTTTGGAGATTGGACGCGAGGCGTTCATCGAGGCGTGCTACGACTGGTACAAGGAGTACGGCGCCACCATCGTGAGCCAGATCAAGGGCATGGGCTGCTCGTGCGACTATTCCGACGAGCACTTCACGCTCGAGCCGGCGTACGTGAAGGCCGTGCGGAAGCTGTTCGTGGACTGGTATCACGACGACCTTATCTACAAGGGCAAGCGCATCGTGAACTGGTGCCCGCACTGCACCACGTCCATTTCCGACGACGAGGCCGAGTACGTGGACGAGAAGGGGCACCTGTGGTACCTGCGCTACCCGCTTTCCAAGCCCGAAGGCGGCCTGGAGTACCTCGTGGTGGCCACGACGCGCCCCGAGACGATGCTCGGCGACACGGGCGTTGCCGTGAATCCCAAAGACGAGCGGTTCGCGCACCTCGTGGGCAAGACGGTGAGGCTGCCGCTTGTGGACAGGGAGATCCCCATCTTCGCCGACTGGCATGTGGACACCGAGTTCGGCACCGGCTGCGTGAAGGTGACGCCCGCGCACGATCCCAACGACTGGGCCATGGGCGAGGCGGCCGGCCTTGAGCGCATCAACATCTTCGACGAGACGGCGCACGTGGTGGAGGGCTACGGGCGTTTCAGCGGCATGGACCGCGACGAGGCGCGCGAGGCCGTGGTGGCCGCGTT
This sequence comes from Rubneribacter sp., assembly GCF_965361815.1. Lineage (NCBI taxonomy): Bacteria > Bacillati > Actinomycetota > Coriobacteriia > Eggerthellales > Eggerthellaceae > Rubneribacter > Rubneribacter sp. Next base: position 4,602 of record NZ_CBDTNW010000187.1, on the reverse strand, counting down.
CGACGAGCTGGGGTTGCTGGAGAAGGTGGAGGAGCACGACCACAGCGTGATGACCTGCTACCGTTGCCACACGAAGCTCGAGCCGTGGGAGTCCGAGCAGTGGTTCGTGGCCGTGGACGGCCTCAAGAAGGATGCGGCTCGCGTGGTGGAGGACGGCTCCATCCGGTTCCACCCCGAGCGTTGGAGCCAGGTCTACCTGGACTGGCTGGCGAACCTGAAAGACTGGTGCATCTCGCGTCAGCTGTGGTGGGGCCATCGCATCCCCATGTTCTACTGCGACGAATGCGGCTGGGAAGACGCGTCGGTGGAGGATGTGGAGGCGTGCCCTGCGTGCGGCGCGCCCGTGCGTCAGGACGAGGACGTGCTGGACACGTGGTTCTCGTCGCAGCTGTGGCCGTTCGCCACGATGGGCTGGACCGAGGAGGGCATGGAGGCGCCGCAGATGAAGCAGGCGTATCCCACGCAGGTGCTGTCCACGGCCCGCGACATCATGGGGCTGTGGGTGGCGCGCATGGTGATGGCGTCCATGTACTGCACGAAGGAGATCCCGTTCGAGCATGTCATCATCCATCCCACGGTGATGGCGGCCGACGGCAAGCCCATGTCGAAAAGCCGCGGCAACGGCGTGGACCCGCTGCGCCTCATGGAGGATTACGGCGCCGACGGCATGCGCTTCGGCCTGCTCATGCAGGTGACGGGCGCGCAGGACCTCAAGTTCAACGAAGCCAAGCTGGAAAGCTCGCGCAACTTCGCGAACAAGATCCGCAACGCCGCGCGCTTCGTTTTGATGAACCTCGACGACTACGAGCCGGGCGCGCCCGAGCCGACGACGCCTGTGGACCGTTGGATCTTCTCGCGGTTGGCGGGCCTTGTGGCGCGCGTGGACAAGGCGTTTGAGAACTTCGAGTTCGGCGAGATCACGCGCGAGCTGTATTCGTTTTTCTGGAACGAGTTCTGCGACTGGTACATCGAGTTCTCGAAGGCGCGCCTCGCCGGCTCGCCGGAGGACCGCGCGGTATGCCAGCGCAACCTCGTGTTCGTGCTCGACCAGGCGCTGCGCCTCTTGCACCCCATCATGCCGTTCGTGACCGAGGAGATCTACCAGCAGCTGCCCATCGATCGCGACGCCGCTTTGCACCTCATCGTGGCCGCATGGCCCGACGCTGCCTCGCTCGCGCGCTACGTGGACGCGGACGCCGAGCGCGCCATCGACATGGTGTGCGAGACGGTGTCGGCCATCCGCTCGACGCGCGCCCGCTACGGCATCTCGCCGAAGACGGAGCTTTCCGTGGCGGTCAAGGCGGGGGAGGCCGACGTGGCGCTTCTGGAGGCGCAGCGCGGGCTTATCGAGGGCATGGGCAACACGGCCTCGCTGGTCATTGCCACGGATGCGGAGAAGCCGGCCGAGTCGAGCGTGTCGCTGGCTCCTGGGCTTGAGGTGTACATCGTGCTTTCCGGCCTCGTGGACTTCGATGCCGAGCGCGCCCGTTTGCAGAAGGAGCAGGGCAAGCTTGCCGCCGACGCCGCCAAGCTGGAGAAGAAGCTTTCCAACCCGGGCTTCCTCGCGAAAGCCGCGCCCGAGATCGTGGAGAAGGACCGGGCCCGCCACGCCGAGCTGGCCGACAAGCTGGCGCGCGTGGAGGCGCAGCTGGTGGAGCTGGGGTAGCGCCCGCGCCGCCTTGCGCGGGGCGTGTCGGGGGACGGCGGTGCCGCCTTGCGCGGGGCGCGGCGCGTCCCGCGCGTCGGCCATGCCGGGCAGAGCGGTTGCCTCCCGTGCGCCCGCGGCGCCCTCGCTTTGCGCGGCCGCGCTGCGGCGCGACTTGCCTGCGGGTCCGCTGCGCGTTTCTTTCGGTTGAATGTCGCGGCAAGTGCAAGCTGTGTCGCACCTAGCGCGAGTGCCGAGTTAGTGCAGGCTGTGCAAGCCCTTCAGACGCTTTGAGGTTTGACGCCCGAGGGGCTTGTGCCGGCGGCAGGTTCGGCAGGGGTAAGCCCCTCCGGTGGCGAGAAATCACCGAAGTCGGAAGATTTCAGGGAGCGCGGGCGGCCCTGGGAGCCTCTTTCGGATGACGGATCTCTTTCGATCAGGCGTTTTGCTCATGCGGCGGCGGATGGTGACGGAAGGGCTTTCCGACTTCGGTGAGTTCTCGCCATGCGGCTCGTCGTCCGCTGTTTTCGCCGCAACGCCGCGCCGTCTGCCGCCGCCCGCAGTCGCTCTTCGCGCCGCAACGCCGCGCCGCCGTGCCGCCCGCAGCTGCCCTTCGCGCTGCGCCGCGGCCGTCGCCATCCCTTTCGCGCCCGCGACGCCGTCCCCTGCGGCAGGTTGAATTTCAAGATGCAACAGTGTTGCGTTCGACCTTGCAGCGACGAAGCTCTCTCTCATCCGTCCCGGTCGGTTGCGGAAATTGGCTGAACGGGGGTGCAGGCTGCGGCTTCTTTGCTATAATGACTGATCGCGTGCACGCAACAGATGGTTTTCGGCGCTGCACGGCGGCGGTTTCAGGGCCCTTCGCGGGACGGCGGGATCGCCGGCTTCGAGCCGACCGAGGAAAACGAGGTTGAAATGACTGAACTGCTGTCCCAGCTGTGGACGCCCGAGCTGCAAGCCGCTTTCACGGTGGTCGTGGTTCTGCTCGTCATTCTGTACGTGCTCTCCATCGTGTGGGTGGTCCGCGACGCGTATCTGCGCGGCTCGTACTGGTACGTATGGGCCGTCGTGGCGCTCGTTCCGCTTCTGGGCATCATCGCCTACTGCCTGCTTCGTCCGCCGCTTCTGCAGATAGACCGCGACGAGCAGGAGCTGGAGATAGCGCTCAAACAGCGCGAGCTCATGAAGTACGGCGAGTGCGCGAACTGCGGCTATCCGGTGGAGGCCGACTTCGTGCTGTGCCCGAACTGCCATCAGCGTCTGAAGAACCTTTGCGGCACCTGCAACCATGCGCTCGATCCCACCTGGACCGTGTGCCCGTACTGCGCCACGCCCGTGGGCGGCGCCCGCCAGCGCCGCGCGCCGCAGCAGCGCACGCGAACTCAGCAGCCGCAGCAGGCGGCGCCCCAGCAATCGAGGCAGGCGCGTTCGGCCCGGTCCGAGCAGAGCGCGCAGTAGCACCTTCGCGTTTCGACGAAGCCGCCTCGATCCAGGGGCGGCTTCGTTGTTTCGTTCCCGGCGGCGGGCGCGGCAGAGGCGCCCGCCTCAGACAATCGTGCAGGCGCTTTGTGCGCGCCCGGCACGGGAAAGGAACCATCATGAACATCGTGCTTCCCGACGGCTCCGCCAAAGAAGTCGCCGAGGGCGCAACCGTCGCCGACGTGGCCGCCTCCATCGGCGCGGGCTTGGCGAAGGCCGCGCTGGCTGGCATCGTGAACGACCGGCCGGTCGACCTCTCCGCGCCCGTGAGCGCAGGCGACGCGGTTGCCATCGTCACCGCGAAGTCGCCCGAGGGCCTGGAGCTTTTGCGCCACTCGACCGCCCACGTCATGGCTGCCGCGCTTGTCGATCTCTACGGCGACGTGCAGTTCGGCGTGGGGCCGGCCATCGAGGACGGCTTCTACTACGACGTGAAGCTGGATCGCGCGCTCTCCCCGGACGACTTCGCCGCCATCGAGGCCCGCATGGCCGAGATCGTGAAGGCCGACGAACCTTATCTGCGCCGCGTGGTCACGCGCGCCGAGGCCGAGGAACTCTTCGCCGACCAGCCGTTCAAGCTGGAGCTCATCGCCGATCTGCCCGAGGACGCCGTCATCACCACCTATCGCATCGGCAAGTTCACCGACCTGTGCCGCGGGCCGCACCTGCCCTCCACCGGCAAGCTGGGCGCCTTCAAGCTGACGAAGCTGGCCGGCGCGTACTGGCGCGGCGATGCCGAGCGCGAGATGCTCACCCGCATCTACGGCACGGCGTTCTTCAAGCAGAAGGAGCTTGACGAGCATCTGCGCAACCTGGAGGAGGCTGAGAAGCGCGACCATCGCAAGCTGGGCCGCGAGCTGGGCATCTACATGATGGACCCCATGGCCGGCGTGGGTCTGCCGCTCTACCTGCCGAAGGGCGCGCGCGTCATCCGCACCCTGCAGGAGTGGCTGCGTCGCGATCTGTACGAGCGCGGCTACGAGGAAGTCATCACCCCGCATATCTACAACGCCGACGTGTGGAAGACCTCGGGCCACTACGGCTTCTATCATGAGAACATGTACTTCTTCGAGATCAACGAAGGCGATGACGAGAACCCGCGCATGAGCGAGTACGGCGTGAAGCCCATGAACTGCCCGGGACATGTGATGCTGTACAAAAACGAACTGCATTCGTACCGCGACCTGCCGCTGCGCTACTTCGAGTTCGGCACGGTGTACCGCCACGAGATGAGCGGTGTTGTGCACGGCTTGCTTCGCGCGCGCGGCTTCACCCAGGACGACGCGCATGTGTTCTGCACGCGCGACCAGGTGGTGGACGAGGTGGTGGCCATCCTCGACCTCGTGGACCACATCATGACCACGTTCGGATTCGAGTACTCCGCCGAGATATCCACCCGCCCGGAGAAGTCCATCGGCACCGACGACATGTGGGAGCACGCCACGAACTCGCTCAAGGAGGCGTGCGCGCGCCACGGG
>NZ_CBDTNW010000186.1:0-7010 GCF_965361815.1 Rubneribacter sp. | reverse complement strand
GTCCCGCAAACGCCCCCCCCCCCCCCTTTTCTTTGGGCCCCCCAGCGGGGTATAGTGGGGGACGGCAGGGTTGGGCGCGTGGAAGGGAAGCGCATGGCGTTCGTGGAGTTTCGCGACGTGCGGAAGGTGTACCGCATGGGCGAGGTCGAGGTGGCCGCCGTCGACGGCATGACGTTCGACATCGAGCGCGGCGAGCTTGTCGTGGTGGTGGGCCCTTCCGGCGCCGGCAAAACCACGCTGCTCAACATGCTCGGCGGCATGGACTCGTGCTCCTCGGGCACCATCATGCTGGACGGCCGCGACATCAGCGCGTTCGGCCAGAAAGAGCTCACCTACTACCGCCGCTACGACATCGGCTTCGTGTTCCAGTTCTACAACCTGGTGCAGAACCTCACGGCGCTGGAGAACGTGGAGCTGGCCAGCCAGATCTGCAAGGACCCGCTCGATGCGGCCGCGGTGCTTCGGCAGGTGGGGCTGGGCCATCGCCTGGACAACTTCCCTGCGCAGCTTTCCGGCGGCGAGCAGCAGCGCGTGGCCATCGCCCGCGCGCTGGCGAAGAACCCGAAGCTTCTGCTGTGCGACGAGCCCACAGGCGCGCTCGACTACCAAACGGGCAAGGCCATCCTCAAGCTTTTGCAGGACACGTGCTACAACACCGGCAAGACCGTCGTGCTCATCACCCACAACTCCGCGTTCACGGCCATCGCCGACCGCGTCATCCATATTCGCGAGGGACGCGTGGCGGGCACGGAGGTCAACGACGCGCCCGCCTCGGCCGAGACCCTGGAGTGGTAGCCGGCCGTGGGAAGCGCGTTTGACAAGGAGCTGCTCCGCTCCATCACCCACTCGCTCGGGCGGTTCTTGGCCATCGCGGCCATCGTGGCGCTGGGCACGGGGTTCTACGCCGGTTTGCGCATGACGGCGCCGGACATGAAGATGGCGGCCGACGAGTTCTTCGACGGCACGCGCCTCATGGACGTTCGCGTGCTCTCCACGCTGGGCCTCACCGACGATGACATCGCGGCTTTGCGCGGCGTGGAGGGCGTGGAAGCGGTCATGCCGGCCTACGAGGCGGACGTCATGGCCACTGTGGCGGGCGAGCAGTACGCCACGCGCGTCCACTCGCTGCCCGACGCGGCACGCTCCTCCGACACCGCAGACGGCGTGCATGCGCTTTCGGACGATCCCGACTACCTCAACCGTCCCATCCTGGTGGAGGGCGCGTGGCCTGCGGCGCAGGGGGAGTGCGTGCTCTCGGCCGACCTCGTGGAGGCGCGAAACGCGCGCATCGGCGATGTGGTGCGCATCGACGGATGGGGCGAGGGCATGGAAGACGCGCTGGTCGCCGACGAGTACACGGTGGTGGGCTTCGTGAGCTCGCCGTACTACGCCACTTCCTCGAGCTTGGGCGCCACTTCGCTTGGCAGCGGATCCATAACGCAGTATATGTACGTGCCGGAAAGCGACTTCTCGGCCGATCTGCCCTACACCGAGGCGTTCGCGGTTGTGGCGGGCGCTGCAGATGCGCGCGCGGACAGCGATGCCTACGACAAGCTGGTGGCCGAGGCGACGGCGCGCATCGAGGCCCTTGCGCCTGTGCGCGAGCAGGCCCGCGCCGACGGTTTGCGCGCGAACGCCCAGCGCGAACTTGACGAGGCCCGCGCGGACTACGACGCGCAGAAGGCCGATGCCGAGCGGCAGTTGGCCGACGCGAAGCGCCAGCTTGACGACGCGGCTGCGACCATCGCCGAAAGCGAGCGGCAGCTGGCCGACGCGCAAGCCCAATACGACAGCGGGACGGCGCAGCTGGCGAGCGAGCGGGAAAGCGCCGAGCGGCGCCTGGCCGACGCCGAACGGCAGCTGGCCGACGGGCGCGCGCAAACCGACGCCGCGCGCCCCGCCATCGAGGAGGGGCAGCGCCAGCTGGCCGACGCTTGGGCGCAGTGGGGTCAAGGGCAGGAAGCGCTCTCGCAGGCCCGCGGCGAATGGCAGGCGCAGGCCGACGCGCTTGCCGCCGAGCGCGCAACGTGGCAGCAGGGGGCCGACGCGTGGCAGGCGGCGTGGGACGCCAACGAGGCGCACCCCGAAAACCCCGCCTACCAGGCGGTCAAAGACGAGCTGACCGCTCAGAAGACGCAGATCGACGCGGCGAAGGCCGCGCTTGACCAGGGCCAGGCGGCCCTCGATGCCGCGCGCGGGGAGCTGGATGCCCGCCAGGCCGAGGCGGACGCGGCGAAGGCGGAGTTGGATGCGCAGCAGGCGGCGTTCGATGAGCGGAAGACCGCTTTCGACGCCGCCGTCGCCCAGACGGAGCGGGGCACGGCCGACCTCGCCGCCGCGCGCGATCAGGCGAGCGCCCAGCTGGCCGACGTGCAAAGCCGGCTGGACGCCGCTGCCGCGCAGCTGGCCGACGGGCGCGCGCAGCTGGCGCAGGGTCGCGCCGATTACGAGAGTGGCCTGGCCGAGTACGAGCGGAACCGCGCCGACGCCGACGTCCGGCTGGCCGACGGCCAGCGCCAGCTCGATGACGCGCAGCGCCAGATAGACGCCATCGAAGATCCCGTCTGGTACGTCATGGACCGCACGGCCAACTACGGCGCGGCCAGTTTCGAGGCCGATGCGAACCGTGTGGACAGCATAGCGGCCGTGTTCCCGTTCATCTTCTTCTTGGTGGCGGCTTTGGTGGCGCTTACCACCATGACGCGCATGGTGGAGGAGGAGCGCCTGCTCATCGGCACGCTCAAGGCGCTCGGCTACGGGCGGGCGCGCATCGCGTCCAAGTACCTCGCCTACGCCGCCCTCGCCAGCGTGGCCGGCAGCGTCGCAGGCATCGCCACGCTCTCCCAGGTGCTGCCGGCGGTCATCATGCGGGCGTACGCCATCATCTACTTCGTGCCCGTTCAGTCCTTCCCGCTGCCTGTGGACTGGGGCCTTGCGGGCCTGGCCGCCGGCTTGGGCGTGGGCGTCACGCTGGTCGCCACCGCCGCCGCGGCCGGCGCCTCGCTGCGTGAGCGCCCGGCCCTGCTCATGCAGCCCCGCGCGCCCAAATCCGGCAAGCGCATCCTGCTCGAGCGCGTCCGCCCGGTGTGGCGGCGGCTGTCGTTTTCGTGGAAGGTGACGTTCCGCAACCTCTTCCGCTACAAGAAGCGGCTGGTCATGACCGTCATCGGCATTGCGGGCTGCACGGCGCTCCTGCTCACGGGGCTGGGGCTTTCCGACGCCATCAACGACATCATAGACAAGCAGTACGGCCAGATCACCCGCTACAACGCCATGATCACCGTGGAAGACGACCTTCCTGCCGCCTCCCAAGACCAGCTGGACGCGCTGCTTTCCGACGAAGGGCAGGTGAGCGCCAGCATGTCGGCCGCAAGCGAGAACATGCTGGCCGCAGGCCCCGACGACGCGGACGTGGGCGTGCAGGTGATCGTGCCCGAGGACCCCGCGCGCTTGGACGAGTTCGTGCTCATGCGCACGCGCGAGGGGCGCGTTCCGGTGGAGCTTGGCGACGACGGCCTGGTGCTGAGCGAGAAGCTGGCCGACCAGCTGGGCGTGGGCGTGGGTGGAGAGGTGGAGCTCACCGAGCAGGACGCCATCGGCAACGCCTCGGGTTCGCCGCATGCCGCCACGGTGACGGGCATTATGGAGAACTACATCTACAACTACGCGTTCGTCGGGCCCGACCTCTACGAGCGGCTCATGGGGCAGCGCGCGCCCTCCACCGCCATTTTGGCCGTGATCACCGACGACGCCGACGCGCGCCTTGCTCTCACCGAGCAACTCGGCGCCATCGAGGGCGTCAAGACCGTCGCCTACAACGACGAGACCATCGAGACGTACCGCAGCATGCTCTCGAGCGTGAACATGATCGTGGTGGTGCTGGTGGTGGCCGCTGCGGCGCTGGCGTTCATCGTGCTGTACAACCTCACGAACATCAACGTCACCGAGCGCATCCGCGAAATAGCCACCCTCAAGGTGCTCGGTTTCACGCCGCGCGAGGTGGATGCCTACGTCTACCGCGAGATAGCGCTCCTGTCCGTCATCGGCAGCTTGATCGGGCTTGCGCTGGGCGTGTGGATGGAGGGCTTCGTGGTGGTCACGGCCGAGGTGGACCAGGTGATGTTCGGCCGCGAGATCCACTTCGCCAGCTTCGCGGCGGCCTTCGTCCTCACCATGCTGTTCACCGTGCTCGTCATGGCGGCCATGCGCCGCAAGCTCGCGTCCGTCGACATGGTGGAAAGCCTCAAATCCAACGAGTGACCTCGGGGCGTTGGCTTTGGATCCGCTGGCTGCGCATCCCCGCTGCGCCCCTCGTGCGTCCGCGCCCGCCGGCTCCGGCTCTCGGCTTTCCGGCTCCCGGATTCCGCCCGCCGGCTCCCGGCTTTCAGCTTTCCGGCTCTCGGATTCCGGCTTTCGGCTCTCGGCTCCGATCTTGGTCTTCCGACCCTCCGATCCCCGCTCGCCCGGCCCCCGGCCCTCGACCTCCTCCCGACCCTCGTTCGCCCGGCCCCTGCTCGTCTGATCCGCACCCATTCGGCTCTCTCGTCCTCTTTTTCGTCGTGAAAGGCAGGAAATTTTCCTGAGTTGGTCAAAATCGCGGCAAGTCGGGGGAATTTTGGGAGCTTGACCCGTCTCCAGCCAGCGAAATCCCAGGTCGCGCTTTTCCGCGCGGGAAAAACAGCGCTCCATTCCCCCGACTTGCCGCGATTTTGACCATCCGAGCGTCGAAAACGTGCATTTCGTCCCCGCGCGGCTCGCCTAAGTCGCTTTCGCGTTCGCCCCTCCTGGGTTTTCGCCCCTCCTGTCCCTCTCCCGGATTTCCTCCCCTCCAGCCCCGCCTCTCTCCTGGGGTGTCCTTCCCTCCAACCCCGCCTCTCTCCTGGGTTTTTCGTTCTTCTAGCCCCTCTCCCGGATTTCCGCCCCTCCTGGGCTTTCGGCCTTCGCCCTCCCTGTGCCGTCCTCCGCCCTTCCCGCCTCTTTCCTGGACTTTCGCTCCTCCCGGGCTTTCAGCCTCCGCCTTCCCGCGCGCGCTTGGGGCCCCCGCCCGTGCCGGCAAATCCGTCGATCCCCTGGCTCCGCCTTCCCGCGCGCACTCTTAGGGTTCCCGCTCGTGCCGGCAAGCCCGTCGACCCCCTGGCTCCGCCCTTCCTGCCCTTCCCGCGCGCATGCTTAAGGATCCTGCTTGGGACCCCGAACGCGTGCCGCCGCCCGCATGTCGCTTTTGCGCTACAATAGCGCGTTGACGACGTACGACGCTTGACGACGAACAAGACAGAAGGGGACTTTTCATGAAAGTGACCGAGAAGAAGCTCGACGACGGCCGCATCCTGCTGGAGGCCGTGGTCTCCACGGCGGAGGTTGGGCATGCGCTGGCCGTTGCGCACAACGGGTTCGCCCAGCAGATGGGCGTGCGGGTTCAGCCGGGCGTTCCGGTGGCGCAGGCGGTGGAGCAGCAGCTGGGCGTCAAGGACCTGGACTCCCTGGTGGCGCAGCAGGCGGTGGAGTACCTGGTCCCGTTCGCCATCGACAAGAGCAACATTGCGCCCGCCTTCATCCCGCAGCCCAAAACGTCCGCCCCGCTCAAGCGCGGGCAGACTTTCTCGTTCGAGCTGCGCGTGACGCCCAAGCCCGCCTACGAGCTGAAATCCTACGACCCGGTGACCATCACGGTGCCGCCCTTCCAGATCCCCGAGGGCGAGGTGGACGCCCAGCTGGCGCAGATGGCCGAAAGCTACGCCCAGTACGTGGCCGACGAGCCGCATCCGGTGGGCCCCTCCGACGGCGTGCTCATCTCCTTGGAAGCGTTCCAAGACGGCAAGCGCCTGGACAACCTGTCCACCGACGCCCGCACCTACGTCATGGGGATGAACCTCATGCCCGAAGGGTTCGAGAAGAACCTCTTGGGCATGGAGGTGGGCCAGACCAAGTCCTTCTCGTTCGATATGCCGGGCGCCCCCGAAGGCCAGGACCCCGACGTGTTCGACTGCACGGTCACCGTCAAGGAGCTGCAGAAGAAGGTGGTCCCCCAGATAGACGACGAGTGGGTGGCCAAGTTCATGCCCCTCTACCGCGACGCGGCGGCCCTGCGCGGCGCCCTGACCGAGGCCGTTCAGTCGCAGCATCGCGCCCAGCACCATGAGATGCTGCTTCAGGCCGCAGCCGCCGAGCTGAGCAAGCGCTTCCAGGGAAGCATCGCCGACGAAGTTTACGAGTTCACGCGCGACACCATGCTGGCCAACCTGCGCGGCTCGCTGCAGCAGCAGGGCATCCCCTTCGAGCAGTACATCCAAAACTACGGTGGCGAGCAGCAGTTCGGCATGATCATGATGATGCAGACCCGCGAGCTTCTGGTGCAGGGCTACTCGCTGGACGCCCTGTTCCGCCACGAGAAGATGTCGCTTGAGGACAAGGACATCGAGCGCGCGTGTCGCCAGATGAACCCGATGGACCCAAAGGCCGCCCGCCGCGAGATGGAGGAGAACGGCCGCGGGTTCGCCCTGCGCGAGGCCGCCGAGCGCATGAAGGCCAACGAGTGGCTGCTCGAGCACGCCGTGGTGAACGAGGAGGGGACGAAAACGGCCTAAGGGGCCGATAGGGGGGCGGGCGGCCCGCGCATGCGCCCGCGCCCGTGGCAGCGGGCAGCCCGCGCCTGCGCCTGCGCAAGCTACCCGCCTTTCCCGCATGCGGCGTCTGCGCGTCAGTCGAGTCGAAACTCCTCGTCGGCAAGGCGCAGGATGGAGCCTTGCGCAAGAGGGACGCGAACGTGCGGATCAAGCGACTCGCCGTCCACGTAGGTGCGGTTGAGGGCGCCCTCGTCCGTGACGAAGCACACGCCGTCGCGCACCTCGAGCGTGACGTGGCGGCGGCTCACGTTCGGGTTGCCGTCGATGCGGATCTCGCAGGAGCGCGAGCGCCCGACAACGGTCTGCCCGCCCGGTCGCACGGGGTAGCGGGTGTTGTCGGCCAGGCGGACGAGCTGCAGCGGAAGGGCAGCCCGCTGCCCCTTCCCC